>NZ_JBFUBY010000018.1:0-25142 GCF_056405515.1 Polaromonas sp. P1_G2 | reverse complement strand
TCGCGCCCTGGAAGAAACCCTGCGATTCTTTGGGTGCGGCCTTCATTTTGGCTTCGTCCAGCCAGAAGTCGGCGTCGGYCTTGTCCACGCGCACGATGGCGTTGGGGAAAGCAACGGCGCCAGCTGTCACCAGGCCACCCACATGGTCGGGGTGCATATGGGTGATGTAGATCTCATCGACCTGCTCGGGCTGGTAGCCGGCTGCCTTGAGGTTGGCCTGCAGGCTGCCCAGCGTGGGCCCGAACAGGCCGGCGGCGCCGGTGTCTATCAGCACCAGCTTGCTGCCGGTGTTGATGAGGTAGGCATTGACCGAGGTTTCCACCTGGTCGGGCAGGAAGGCTCGCTTCAGAGCCGCATCGACCTTGGCGGGGGTGGTGCGGGTCAGCAGGTCTTTGACGGGCAGCTTGACGGTGCCGTCCGACAGCGCGGTGACCTCAAAGTCGCCGAGCATGACGCGGTAATAGCCCGGGGCCTGGGTCTTGACCATGGGGCCGGCGGCGGAGGCGCTGAGCGCGGTGCCGGCCAGCAGGACGCTAAGGGCGAGGTGCTTGAAAGTGAAAGGACGCGACATGGAGTTCCCCTTGTGTTGTTGCTGTGTTGTGAATGATGTCGGAGCGCGTGTGAATGTAGGCGCTGGGCGAGTTTTTTGCGCGCTGCTTTGGGCAATCCCCTGCTCGCGGATGGGCAACTCGCAGAAGGCATCCTCGGGGCGGCCGACTGCTGTTAATGGCTTGGCTCGGGCGCTGAAACGAAAAAACCGGGCCTCGGCCCGGTTTTTGTCTTGTCGCGGCCTGGGGTCAGGCCTTGGTCGTCTTGGTGTGCTTTTCGATCAGGCCGCGCGCCGTGTCGAGCAGCTTCTTGCCGTCAAAGCCCTTCTTGTTCATGTCTTCCACCCATTCGACTTCCACCGTGCGTGACTTGCGGCGGAACTCCTGGGCTTCGGCCGCGCTCACGGTGTAGATCGTGTTGCCGCGGTCGCTGGCGGTCTTGCGGCCGGGGACGTCGTTGCCCTGCTGCACCTTGCCCATCCAGGCCGAGGTGGCCATGCCGGAGTTGTTGTCGATCACCTTCTTGAGGTCGGGCGCCAACGAGTTGTACTTGGCCTTGTTCATCGCCATCACAAAAGTGGTGGTGTAGAGGCTACCGCCGGCGGGGTCGAACTCGGCATGGAACTTGGTGAGCTCGTTGACTTTGACCGAAGGCACGACTTCCCAGGGAATCACGCAGCCGGTGATGGTCCCTTTGCTCAACGCGTCGGGGATCTGCGGCAGCGGCATGCCGACCGGCGTGGCGCCCAGCACACCCATGAGCTTGGTGACCTGGCGGGTGGGCGCGCGCAGCTTGAGGCCGCGCATGTCGGCGATGGACTTGACGGGCTTGTCCACCGTGTGGATCACGCCGGGGCCGTGCACCTGCAGCGCCAGTACCTGGGTGTCCTTGAATTCGTCGGGTGCCATCGTCTGCACATATTCCCAGTAGGCCTTGGACGTGGCTTCGGCATTGGACATGATGAAAGGCAGCTCAAACACCTCGATGCGGGGGAAGCGGCCGGCGGTGTTGCCGGGCAGGGTCCACACCACGTCGACCACGCCGTCCTTGACCTGGTCGTAGAGCTGCACGGGCGTGCCGCCCAGTTGCATGGCGGGATAGCCTTCGAACTTGATGCGGCCACCGGATTCTTTTTCGACTTTTTCCATCCAGGGCTTGTGCATGGCCAGCCAGACGTTGGAGGTCGGCGACATAAAGGTGTGGAATTTCAGGGTCACGGCCTGCTGGGCCAGGCTGGAGAGCGTCGGCGCGCCCAGGGCGGCGGCGGCGCCGGTCTTCAAAAGTGTGCGGCGGTGGATCATGGAAGTCTCCGTGGATAAAAGATGATTCGACGTTATACGAAACCCGGACAGGCTGAACCGGTGAATTCCCTTGAATGCGGCGGGGAGGTCAATTCATGAACTTCACCAGCCAGAGGGCAATGCCCGGGAAGGCCAGCATCAGCACGATGCGGATCAGGTCGCTGACGAGGAAAGGCAGCACGCCGCGAAAGCTTTCGCTGAGCGGCACGTTCTTGGCCATGCCGTTGACGACGTAAACATTCAGCCCCATGGGCGGAACCAGGAGGCCGAAGGAGACCACCATCAGGATCAGGATGCCGAACCAGATGGCCAGCGACTCCTTGGGCATGCCGAAATCCAGGCCCATCACGACCGGGAAAAAGATCGGGATAGTCAGCAGGATGATGGAAAGCTCCTCGGTCACCATGCCCAGCAGGAGATGCAGCGCCACGATGGCGACCATGACCCAGATCGGCGCCAGGTTCCAGCTGGCGATCAGCCCGACCAACTGGTGCTGTATCTGCGTCAGCGCCAGCGTCGAGTTCATGATGTCGGCACCGATAAAGATCAGGAAAATCATGGCTGAGCTGGTGGCGGTTCCGTAAAAGCAATGCTTGAACTTCTCCCAGGTCATCTCGCCCTTGGCCAGCGCCGCGAGGAAGGCCGTGGCCGCACCCACGGCCGCGCCTTCGGTTGGCGAAAAGAAGCCGCCATAAATGCCACCAAAAACAAGCGTGAACACGGCGGCAATCGGTGCCAGCCCAATGATCAGTCGTGTATTCATTTTTGGCGGGTTTTTCAAGACCTCCGGCGCATGGCCCGGCACCACACGCACGTAGACGGCGATCACCAGCATGTAGCCCAGCATCGCCAGGATGCCGGGGATGGTGGCGGCGAGAAACAGCTTGGCGATGTTCTGCTCGGTCAGGATGGCGTAAATTACCAGCGGCACCGACGGAGGGATCAAGATGCCGAGCGTGCCGGCGGTGGCCAGCGTGCCGGTGGCCAGGCGTCCAGAATAGCCGTGGCGTTTCATTTCGGGCAAGGCCACACCGGTGATGGTGGCGGCGGTGGCGACGGATGACCCGCAAATCGCGCCGAAAGCCGCGCTGGCCATCACGGCGGCCATGGCCAGACCGCCCTTGAGCCGGCCGGTGATGGCGGCGGTGAACTCGAACAGGGACTTGCTGATGCCGCCTTGCGTTGCGAACTGGCCCATCAGGATAAAGAGCGGGATCACCGACAGGTCATAACTGGCAAAGCGCGCGAACGCCATGCTGTTCATGAAGTTGGCAAACGGGCCCCAGCCGGTCTGCATGACATAGCCCACGGAGCCTGCCAGGAACATGCTGATGGCGATCGGGGTGCGCAATGCCATCAGTGCGAACATCAGAACGAGGACGAAGCCCGCGATGGAAAGGCCGCTCATGCCGGAATCTCCGGCTCGGCCCGGAAACCAAAGACCGCCTGATGCAGGGCAATCACCGCAGTTAGCAAAAAGCCCGGCACCATGGTGACGTAGGCGTACCACTCCGGAACGCCCAGCAGCATGGTGCTGGAGTTGGTTTGCCACGAGTTCAGGCCGCCGAGCCCGGCGCGCCAGGCYAGCAGCACAAAGCACAGGCCGAGGAGCAGGGCTCCCAGCCGGTCCAGTTGCGTATTGACGCGATGCGGCACGCGCGCGGTAAAAAAGTCGACGATGATGTTGCCGCGTTGCAACTGGCACAGAGGCATGAACAGGCCCACGGCCGCGCCGGTGGCCAGGCCGACCAGCTCAAAGTCGCCGGGAACGGTTTTGCCCAAGGTCTCGCGGCCAATGATGCTGACGCAGGTCAGCAGCGTGATCGCTGTCATCAGCAGCCCGGCTAGGATGGCGCTCAGCTTTGACAGGTTTTCAAGGATTTTCAAGAAAGATCTCCGAAAAGCGAACGTGGTCTCGGGGAGTCCCCAAACCGCATGGCCGATTATCAGAACTGCGGCTTGATCCGGGCAGGTGGGTTACCCCGAGGCTGCCCGGGTATTTGCGCGGTGATTAAAACAGATGCGCGTTCATCGCGCAAACCACCCGCCCATAAAAAACGGCCGCGCAGGGCGGCCGGTTGTCCTTGTCCATGCCGCATTCCCGCCTGCGTGAGGGCGAGGGCATGGAGCTTTATGGACTTACGCGACCTTGACGGTCAGCGTGCCCAGGCCGGCCACGCTGCCGACCATGGTGTCGCCCGAGACCACCGCCGCCACGCCTTCAGGCGTGCCGGTGTAAATCAGGTCGCCGGGCTGCAGTTCCCAGGCGGCCGACAGGTGCTCTATGGTTTCGGCGATGTTCCAGATCAGCTTGGAGACATTGCTGCGCTGGCGGTCCGTACCGTTCACCTGGATATACAGCTCGGCGTTGTTTACGTCGCCGGCCTGGGCCACGGGCGTGATGGGGCCGATGGGCGCGGAGTGGTCGTAGGCCTTCCCGATGCACCAGGGGCGGCCCTGTTTTTTCATCTCGCCCTGCAGGTCGCGGCGCGTCATGTCCAGGCCCACGGCGTAACCGTAGATGTGCTTGTGCGCATCGGCGGCCTTGATGTTCTTGCCGCCCGTGCCGATCGCCACCACCAGTTCGATCTCATGGTGCAGGTTTTTGGTCAGGCTGGGGTAGGGAATGGTGCCGGTGCTGCCGGCAT
Source organism: Polaromonas sp. P1_G2 (assembly GCF_056405515.1). Lineage (NCBI taxonomy): Bacteria > Pseudomonadati > Pseudomonadota > Betaproteobacteria > Burkholderiales > Comamonadaceae > Polaromonas > Polaromonas sp. P1_G2. The sequence continues at coordinate 20,644 of NZ_JBFUBY010000018.1, read as the reverse complement.
CCACTGCGACGATGGCGTCGGCGGGCTTCAGGAAGAAGAAGGGCGGCTCGCGGCCGGTGAAGCCCATTTCCTTGGCGTGCTCCTCGTAGTTGCGGCCCACGCAGTAAATACGATGAACCGGAAACCGCTCTTTCGTGCCGGTGACGGGAACGGACACCGTGGCGGGTGGGGTGATGWCAAAACTCATGACAACCTTTCTTCTCTGTGTATGCCCAGGGCTTGGTGCACCGGGCGGTCTGAAAAACTGAACAGCACACAACCTTGCGCCGAACGCAATTGCGCAGTGTGCCACGACGGAATCACAAAATGGTCGCGCGGGCCGAACTCGAAAACCCTGGTTTCGCCGTTGCGCTCGATGTGAACGGTGCCCGAGCCTTCGACCACGCTGAACACCGCGCCGTCGGTCTGGCGCCAGGGCTTGCCGGCAAAGCCTGCCGGCAGGCGCTGCATGAAGGTCGCCATGGTCGGCATGGGCGAGCCGCCGGTGGCCGGGTTCACATAGCGCAGCTTGACGCCATCCCAGGCGTCGACGTCGGCATGCGTCTCCAGCTGGTGCAGGGTCTCGCGSGTGCGCTCGTAGGGGTAGCTGAAGATGGGCGAGGTCTGGCCGAAGGGCGCGTCGTAGCGCACCGGCAGCATGTTGGCGCCGTAGCGGTGGCTGCTGATGCCCAGGGGCTTGGTGACTTCCTGCTGCTTGGAGCCGCCGTTTTCGGAAAAACCCGCGTCAAAGAAACGCAGCATGGGAATGTCCAGGCCGTCCAGCCAGACCACCGGTTTATCGGATTCGACGCGGCCTTCATGGCCGTGGTCGTGCCAGGTCCAGCTCGGGGTGATGATGAAGTCGCCGGGTTTCATCAGCGTGCGCTCGCCGTCGACGGCGGTGAAGGCGCCGTGGCCTTCGACGACAAAGCGCAGCGCGCTTTGCGTGTGGCGGTGGCTGGGTGCGATTTCGCCCGGCATGATGACCTGCAGGCCCGCATAAAGCGACTGCGTGATGCAGGACTGCCCGCGCAGGCCGGGGTTTTCCAGGATCAGCACGCGGCGCACTGCTTCTTCGGCGGTGATCAACTGGCCCGACTGCATCAGGAAGGGATGCACGTCGGCGTACTTCCACAGCGCCGGCTGGCAGGGCGTGCTGGGCGATGGCGGCACCAGCGCGTGCAGCACTTCCCAGAGCGGCGTCATGCTGTGCGCTGAAATGGCGTCATAAAAAGCCTTGCGCGCGGCGCCGTTGGGCACCGCGGGCTGGCCGGGGGCGGGAGGGGGCGTCATGTCCATTGGCAGGTATCCTTCTTGGGTTAAAGATCGCCGTCGTTGTCGTTGTTGTCGTCGAAATACACGCCGTCCTGCGTGAGCAACTGCTGTAACTGCTTCACGTCGGTGTCGGCAAAAGTCCGGCTCGCACCCGGCATGGCCGCCGCCGTGCCCGCCGCCTGGCCCATCACAAAACAGCCGCCGCTGGCGCGGGCGGCCGACTGGCCCTCGTGCGTCATCGAGGCGCAGCGCCCGGCCACCAGCAGGTTGGCAACACCCTGGGGCACCAGCATGCGCCAGGGCAGCTCGTTGTAGGCGCGGCCCTGCGGTGCTTCCACATTGCGCGGAAATTTCCAGTCGATGCGTCCGTCGGCATGCAGCTCCATCGGCCAGGCGTTGATGCCGATGGCGTCGTCAAAACGCGCGGATGAGAGGATGTCTTCGCCGCTCAGCGCATACAAACCCTGGATGCGCCGCGTCTCGCGTATGCCGACCTGGGGCGCGATGTCCACGATGGCGGAATCCGCAAAGCCCGGCACTTCATCGCGCAGGAAGCGGAAGTATTCGGTGATCTGGCGCCGGCCTTCGAGTTCGCCTTCGCTGAGCTGGCGCGCGTCGGTGGCGTCCATGGCCGTGCCCTGGGCGTTGCGGATCTGCGTGACGTTGGCGCGCCATTCGGCTGGGTTCTTTTGCGGGCGCAGGATCGCGCCTTCGCGCGGGAATTTGTAGCGGCCCGGATGGCGCGCCTGGCTTTCGGCCATCAGGGTGTTGATGGCCTTGAACTCTCCCACGGCGGCCAGCGCGCGCGATGCATCGACATGGCCGACGCGGAACATGGTGGATGGAAACAGCGCGCTGCCGTGGCCATCGCCGAGCTCGAAAGGCACGCCGGCGAAGTTCGCCACGTCGGCGTCGCCTGAGCAGTCGATAAAACGCGTAGCGCGTATCGCCTGGCGGCCGGATTTGGTTTCCACCACCAGGGCGCTGATGCGCTCGCCCTCCATCACCACCGCCGCGGCCCAGGCGTGGAAGAGGATGTTTACGCCTGCCGCCACCAGCAGTTGGTCGGCCGCGCATTTGTAGGCCGACACATCATAGGAGCGCACGCGTATGCGGCCCTGCATGCCGTCTTGCGGTGCATTAAGGCCGCCCAGGGCGTCAATGCGCTGCAGCAGGTCGTCGGCGACGCCGCGCACCACCTGCCGCATCTGGCCGTTCTTGCGGCCGTAAAGGCCCGCGAAATTGGTCACGCCGCCGGCCGTGCCCATACCGCCGAGGAACCCGTAGCGCTCGACCAGCAGGGTGCGTGCGCCGTGCCGCGCGGCGCTGACACTGGCGGCCAGGCCGGCAGGCCCGCCACCGACTACGACGACGTCGAACTCGCCGTAAACGGGCAGGCTGCGTGCGGGTTCGGTGATGGAGGTCATGGGTTTTTCAACTCCTTATTCAAGCTTGATGCCGCGCGTCTGGATGATGTTGCCCAGGATCGCTGCCTCGTCTTTCACTCGGCTTTTCAGGCCCTCGGGTGAGGTGCCTACGGCCTGCCAGCCCTGGTTGAAGAGCTTTTGCCGCGTGTCGGCATCGCGAATGATGCGCGGCACTTCCTGTGCGAGGCGCGCCTGCGCGGCTTTGGACAAGCCAGCCGGGCCTATCAGCGCCGTCCAGACTTCAAGGTTGACATTGGCCACGCCGGCATCGGCCAGCGGCGGCACTTCGGGCACCAGCGAAGAGCGCCCGCCGGCCAGTCCAATGGCCTTGAGCTTGCCCGAGCGCACATGCGGCATGGCCACACCCGGCGGGATCAGCGCCATCTGGATCTGGCCGCCCAGCATGGCGGTGACCACCTGCGGGTTGCCGGCAAAGGGCACGTGCACGGGTGTGAGGCCAGGCATGCGGCTTTTGAGCAGCTCCATGCCCAGGTGCGCGACCGAACCGTTGCCGACCGAGCCGTAGTTCCAGCGGCTGCTGCCCTGGCGTGCGGCCGTGAAGAACTCAGCGCCGCTGGGCTCGTTCGCTGGCGCCACCAGCACCAGCGGCGCGGTGGCCAGCAGCGAGATGGGTGTGAAGTCTTTGGCCGGGTCGTAAGGCAGTTTGGGGTAAAGCAGTTTGGCCGAGGTCAGGTTGCCGTTGATGACGACACCCAGCGTATGGTCGTCGGTGGCCTTGGCGACCTGGTCTGCCGCGATGTTGCCGGATGCGCCGGGCTTGTTCTCGATGACCACCGGCTGGCCGAGCGCGCGGCTCAGCGGTTCGGCCAGTGTGCGCGCCGCCATGTCGGGGGTGGAGCCGCCGGGAAAGCCCACGAGGATGCGCACCGGTTTTGTCGGCCAGGCGGCGGGCGCGGCTGCCACAGCGGAATGTGCGCAAACGGCGAAAAACACGGCGGAAAACAAGGCAACGGAAGGCTTCATGACGGTCCCTGAAACTTTAAAAGCGTCATTGGAACAGTTTTGACGGCTCGATTCCGTCGTACATCCACTTCAGGCCCGCGAAGCCCGCGCTTTCGGTGCCGCTCTGGAACATCTGGTTGCGAAGTTCGCGCTGCACGCCGGCCGCATGGTAAATATCACCATAAAAACGCGCGGTCAGCTGCACGCGGCCGGTGCGCAGGTAGCGGGCCTGCTGGTATTTCTGGAAGGCCTTGGGCACGTCGCCGCGGGTATGGCGCAGCGCCTCGCGCATGACCACCGCGTCCTCGATGGCCTGGCCGGCGCCCTGGGCCAGGTACTGCAGCATGGGGTGGGCCGCGTCGCCCAGCAGGGTCACGCGCCTGTCGGTCCAGTTTTTCACCGGCTCGCGGTCGCACAGCACCCACATCTTCCAGGTTTCGATCTTGCCCAGCAGTTCCTTGACCTGCGGGCAGGCGTCGGCGAAGCGCTCATTGAGTTCGGCCGTGTCGCCGAAGGTGTTCCAGCCTTCGTCGTATTTATTGCTGTGGAACACGGCGACCAGGTTGAACAGCTCGCCGCGGCGCAATGGGTAGTGCACCAGGTGGGTTTTCTCGCCGCCCCAGAGCAGCACGTCGTCGCTCCACAAATGGGCCGGCACATCCTCGCGCTTGAGCACCGCGCGGTAGGCGATATGGCCCGAGACGCGCGGCTTGCCGTCGCCGACCACGGCTTCGCGGATGCGGCTCCACATGCCGTCGGCGCCTATCAGCGCGCTGCCTTCGACGGTTTCACCGCCTTCGAGCCGCACCGTCACGCCGTCGGCCGTCTGGTCAAACGACTCCACCTTGGCGCTGGTGCGCAGGGTGATGTTGGGCTGTGCGCGGCAGGCGTCCAGGAAGACCTGGTGCAGGTCGGCGCGGTAAATCACGCCATAGGGGAAACCGTAGGTCGCACGGGCCATGTCGCCCAGCGGGACACGCACGACTTTTTCACCTGTCCGCACGTCGTTCATGCCCAGGCCGGTCGGGAAGAAGGCCACGCGGTTGATGGCCTCTGTCAGGCCCAGGTAGTCGAACATGCGGAAGATGTTCGGGCCCAGCTGGATGCCGGCGCCGATTTCGCCGAAGCTCGCGGCCTGCTCGAACAAGGTCACACGGTGGCCGTCCTGGGCCAGCACCATGGCCGCAGCCAGCCCGCCAATGCCGCCGCCCGAAATGAGGAGAGGGAGTGGGGAYGTTTGTGCCATATGTGAGAGGATGGGTAAGGTGGGAGCCGGGGAAACGGGTGGAAAACCGGGTTTTAATGTGGTTATGATAAGTATACTTATTAATAATTCAGCCTAGTAGATACCCTGAATTGCAAAGCTGCCCGTTAAACTCCGCGCATGGCCAAAACTTTTAATTTCAGCGAAGCCCCCGGACACCTGATCCGCCGCGCGCAGCAGCTTGCGGTGGCGATCTTCATGGAGGAAACGGCCGGTTTTGACGCCACGCCGGTGCAGTTTGCCATCCTGAACGCCCTGATGGACGACCCCGGCGAAGACCAGATCACGCTGTCGGGCCGCGTCGCTTTTGACCCGGCCACCTTCGGCTCGGTGATAGGCCGGCTGGAAGCCAAGGGCTGGGTCAAGCGCGAGGCCGACCCCTCCGACAAGCGCCGCAAGCTGCTGTGGACCACGCCCGAAGGCGAAAAAGTCGCGCTGCAGATGAAGCGCGCTGTCGGCAAGACCCAGCAGCGCATCCTGGCCCCGCTGGACGAGAACGAGCGGGTGCAGCTGAATCAGCTGTTGGCCAAGCTGGTGACCGGCCACGAGAACGACGGCAGGTAGACGGCGACCAGGCCGTGGGCCAATAAAAAACGGGGCTTCAAGCCCCGTTTTTTATGGAGTCCGACCCAACCTCAGGCCGATTTGGCGACCAGGTCGAAATGTTCCACCGTGGGCGCGCCGGCGAAAAACGGCCCGACGATGGCGCGCCAGTCGGCGAAGGCCGGCGACTGGCGGAAGTCGACGGTGTGGTTTTCCAGCGTATCCCAGAAAATCTGCAGGATGTAGCGCTCAGGGCTTTCAATGCCTTTGTTGACCTTGAAACCCTGGAAGCCCTTGGCCTTGGAAATCACTTCGCGGAGGCCGCGCTGTATGGCTTCGTCAAAAGCGGCCTGCTGGCCGGGGTGGATGCGGATGTCGGCGAGTTCGAGAATCATGAAGCTTCCTGTCCTTGTTAATACTGGGTGACCGGCAACTCTACCGTCAATCCGTCGAGCGCGGGCGTGAGCTTGATCTGGCAGCTCAGGCGGCTGGCGGGACTGCGCGGCGCGGCGGTGAATTCCAGCATGCCCAGCTCCTCACCGTCGGGCGGCGGCAGGCTGGACGCGTAGGGCTCCCGCACATGCACGTGGCAGGTGGCGCAGGTCAACAGCCCGCCGCAGTCGGCGGCGATGCCCTCAATGCCGGCCGCCACGGCCGCCTCCATCAGGCTTTTGCCGGGCTTGCCTTTGGCCTCGGTGGTGCGGCCGTCGGCCGCGATGAAATGAAGGGTGATCATGAAGTGTGCGGTGGCCTGTTGGGCCGTCAGATGCGGCTGAAGTATTCGCGCCTTTGCCAGTCGTCCTTGTCCTCGGCGTCGGCATGGCGGGCGATTTCGGCCTGCTTGATATGGGTGAAGTGGCCGATGAAAGTATCGCCGAAGGCGGCTGCCAGCACGGCGTCGGCTTTGAGTGCATCCAGCKCCTCGCCCAGGCTGGTGGGAATCTTGTCGGCGCTGCCGCCATAGGGTGCGTCGGTGGCTGGCGGGGCCTTGAGGCGGCGCGCGATGCCGTCCAGCCCGGCGTGGATTTGCGAGGCCAGGTAGAGGTAGGGGTTGGCGGCGGGCTCGCCCAGGCGGTTTTCAATGCGCGTGCTGTTGTCGTTGCACTGGCCGACCACCCGCAGCATGGCACCGCGGTTGTCACGGCCCCACAAAATCGATTGCGGCGCCAGCGCGTTGGGCCGGAAACGCCCGAAACCGTTGATGGTGGGCGTGCAGAAAGCCGTCATGCCGCGCGCATGGGCAAGCAGCCCGGCCAGGTAATGTTCGCCGGTTTCCGAGAGCGTGTATTGCGCGTCCGAAGGCGTCGTGCCGGCCGTGGGGCTGGCGCGCTTGAACAGGTTGGCGCCGCTTGTCAGGTCCACCAGCGACTGGTGCAGATGCCAGCCGCTGGACATGATGTTCGGAAAGGGCGGCCGGCACATAAAGGTTGCGTGGTAGCCGGCGCGGCGCAGGGCCTGCTTGACCGCGCTGCGGAACAGCACCATGTTGTCGGCGGCCGCCAGCGCGTCGGTGGCCTCGAACACCGCCTCGACCTGGCTGGGGCCGAGTTCGATTTCCAGCGACAGCAGCGGCAGGCCCAGCGCCTGCGCCGTGCGCTGCACGATGCGCAGCGGTTCCTCGGCCATGTCCGCCCATTGCTCGGACAGCAGGTGGTAGCCGGGGTGGATCATGCGGACCTCGGGCGGCAGGCCGGGCCAGCCGGCCAGTTCCGGGTCCAGCTGGGGCTGCAGTCCTCCCTCGGTGATGCGGTAGATGTGGAACTCGATCTCCAGCCCGCACTTCATGCCGTAGCCGGCTTGCGCCAGTTTTGCCAGCGCGTTCTGCAGCACCCGGCGCGTGTCTAGTTCTACCGGGCTGCCATCGGGAAACCAGGGCTGGCACTGCAGCCAGCCGGTTTTCTCCACCCAGGGCAATTCTTTCAGGCTGGCCGGGTCGGCCAGCAGCATCACGTTGCCGCCGAATTCAAAGCCCGGCAAACCGGCCGCGCCGCCGGCTTCGAACACTTTGTAAGCGGTGCGGTCGGCCGTGTCCTTGAGCAGCAGCGTGCTGACCATGCCAACACCGTCGGCCATGGCCTGCGCCGCGGCGGCCGCCACCAGCGTCTTGCCGCGCAGCATGCCGTGCAGGTCGCACCAGGCGAAGCGCACCAGCTCCAGGCCGCCGGCCTCGATGCGCCGCACGGCCTCGGCCTGCGCGGCCTGCCTCGCGGCGTCGTTTACGCCGCATTGCGCCGCGAAGCTCATGATTGTGTTGCGGTGTCGGCGGGAGTGGACGAGGCGGTCCCCGCATCCAGCCAGGGCGCGCCCTCGCGTTTGGCGCGGGCGGTGCTTTGCCACCATTGGGCCCACTCGCCGGCCGGCGCGATGCCATCCACCGTGTCGGGGCCGGTGATCATCCCGGCCTGCGCGGGGTCGGCGATGCCGGGCGCCACGCCGCCGTTCTGCACGGTCTCGATCGCCTTGAGCAGCACGCGCCGGTTCGCCATGATGACCTTGTCGGAGGTGGCCAGGTGCTCACGCGTGCGGTCCTGGATGGCGCCCATGCTTTCCACCGCCCACTGGTCGTGCACATTGATGTCTTCCTCGCCCATGCCCAGGTAGGTGCTGCTCATCTGCTCTTCGGCATTGAAGCCCCAGCCGTTGTGGCGGCCGGCCTTGGGGATGTAGTCGGGCAGCGCGATGAACTGCTGGCGCTGCGCGCGCATGCTTTCCCGGTCCAGCGGGCCGGCGAAGCTTGTGAAGAAGGTGTACCAGTAGGTGTTGGTGTCGTCCACCGGCACATGCATCTGGGTGATGGTCATGGTCTCCGACAGCGGGATCACAAAGGTGGCCGGGAAGATGGCGTTGGTCACGCGCACGTGGGTCAGTTTGTCGGTCATGGCGCGCAGCGCGGTCAGTTGCATGCCCCAGGGCTTATTCTCGAAGCTGATGTCGGGCTGGGCGAACTCGCGCATGATGCGCGTCATCGGCCACTGCTCGCCATCCTTGCTGCCGGCGCTGGCGCTGCGGAACTGCTTGCCGGCCGGGTTCTGGCCGATTTCGTCCAGCGGGTTGTCCTGCAAAAAACGGTGCAGGAACGACGGGTGGGCAGGGTCTATGCCGACTTCGAAGGCCTGCAGCCAGTTGGCGTTCCACAGGCCCTTGAAGGCAAAGCTGTGCGTGGCCGGCGCGGTGAAGCAGTCGAACGCGGGGAAGGGCGGCGGTGTGCTGCCTTCGTCGCCCAGCCAGGCAAACAGCACGCCGGCTTTTTCGACGACCGGGTAGCTGCGCTGGCGTATGCGTTCGCACAGCTTGCTGCCGGTGGGCTCGGCCGGTGTTTCGAGGCAGCGGCCGTCGGTCGCGAATTTCCAGCCGTGAAAAGGGCAGCGCAGGCCGCCGCCTTGTTCCAGGCTTTCGCGCCGTCCGAAAGACAGGTCGGCGCCGCGATGGGCGCAGTCGCGGTCCAGCAGGCCCCAGGCGCCCGAGGCGTCCTTGAACAGCACCAGGTCCTGGCCGAACAGCTTGAGTGCCTTGACCGGGCGGATTTCCATGCGCGGGTCCAGCGCCGGGTTGAACTCGTCCACCAGCGCGGCGGGTTGCCAGTACTGGCGCAGCAGCTGGCCGCAGGGCGTGCCTGCGGTGATGCGGGTCAGCAGTTCGTTTTGTTCGGCATTCATGCGTGGCCTTATAGTGCAGGATAAACCTTGAAACGGTATCCCAAAATTAAAATTCAGTGTACATTCACCGCCATGAACTTGCAAGAAACCGTTTTGATGCAGTTGCGGGACCTGATCCTGCGTGGCGAGTTSGAGCCCGGCCAGCGCCTGGCCGAGCAGCAACTGGCCGAGCGCCTGGGAGCTTCGCGCACGCCGGTACGGGCCGCGCTGGTCACGCTGGAGCAGGAGGGGCTGGTCGAGGCCAACGACACCGGCAAATACCTGGTGCGCCAGTTCACGCCGCGCGAAGTGGCCGACGCGATCGCGGTGCGCGGCCACCTGGAAGGCATGGCGGCGCGCTTGGTGGCTGAACACGGCGTGTCGCGCCAGCTGCAGCTCGATCTGCAGTCCTGCCTCGATGAAGGCGACCGGGCGCTGGCGGCCAACCCGCTGAGCTATGAGAACTACGCCGCCTATGCCGCCATGAACGACCGCTTCCACGCGCTGATCCTGGAGGCCAGCGGCAACCGTGCCCTGCAGCGCGCCATCGAGCTCAACGACAAGCTGCCCTTTGCCTCCGCCTCGGCCATGTTGCCCATGCAGTCCACGCTGGAGCAGGACCGTGACTGGATGCACTACGCGCACCGCCAGCACCACATGCTGTTCGCGGCGCTCAAGGCCGGTGAGGGCGCGCGCGCCCAGGCCCTGGCTGTCGAGCACACGGAAGTCGCGCAGATGAATATGCGCATGGCCCTGGAGCGGCGCGCCGAAACGCAGAGCCTGATGCCGGGCTTGCGCCTGGTGGTCGGGGGTTAGCGCTCGCCCAACAGCAGCTTCAAGTCCACCGAATCGGCCACAGCCTTGTTGCCGGCATCACCGAGGTGCAGGTGGTCGCCCGAGTCATAGGCCGGCAATATCCTGAGCGGGTTTTGCGGGTCGCTCGCCACCGCGTCGAAATCCAGCACCGCATCGAATTCGCCGCTGCCGCGTATCCATGCATTGATGCGCTGGCGCAGCGCGTCTTTCGCTGGGCTGTAGTAGTTCGTGATCGGTGAGCCCGGCATGGTCAGCGCGCCTTCAAAAGGCGTTAGCGTGGCGCCGACGATGCGCACGCCGCGGCTGCGCGCGCGGGTGATCAGCTGGCGGTAGCCGGCCATCAGGGCCTCGGCCTGTGTGGCCGGCTCCTGGGGCTCAAGCGTGCTGCCGGGCCAGCTGATGTCGTTGATCCCCATCAGCAGCACCACGCTGGCCACGCCGGGCTGGCCCAGCACGTCGCGCTCGAAGCGCGCCAGTGCATTGGGGCCCATATGGTTTTTGAGAACCCGGCCGCCCGAGATGCCGGCATTGAGCACGGCCACGTTCCGGCCGGCCAGGCGGCGCGCCAGGAAATCCGGCCAGCGCTGGTCCGTACCCGGTGTGGAGGCCGCACCGTCGGTGATGGAATCGCCAAAAGCCACCACGCTGCGTGTGCCGGGCGCGGCTTCCACCAGCACCGCGCTCAGGAAGAGGCGGCTGTTCACCACGCTGTCAGCTTTGACGCTTGCCGCGCCGGCCGCATTGCCCGCCGCGACCTGCGCGGGTTGCAGGCCGTCCCAATGGATCGTCGTGAGGGGCGTTGCCTGCGGAAAGTAGAGGCTGACGGCTAGGCGCTGCAGCGGCGCAACGTCCATCGCGACCGGGTCGCTCATGAGGGGCGCGCCTGCCGGCACGGTGGCCGTGGTTTTGCCGCCAAAGGTCAAGGCCAGGCTGGGCCCGTTGGTGCTGCCTGCCGCGTCGCCTGCCGCCGCGATGCGGGCCGCGCCAATCTGCAAGGGCTGGGTGCCGTACTCGTTGGACAGCACGATGCGCACGCGCGAGCCGCCCACGCCGGCGCGCACCACCTGGCGCACCGTCTGGTCGCGCAGGCTGGCCGGAAGGCCCAGCGGCAGGACAAAGTCACCGGCCCAGACGGGCTGGGGGCTGGCCGTCCAGGCGGGGGCCCAGCTGCCGTCGGCCGCTTGCGCCTGTGGAAGCCAGGCGGCGCACAGCAGCGTGAGGCAAAGGGTGGATAGAAGGGCGCGGAATTTAAAAAAGATATTCATGGCGATGGGGCTCAGCAGGTGACGGCATTGACAGGCAGCCCGGCCTTGTCACGCGACAGGCTGTACAGCGTGACGGCGATGCCCGCGACGGTGATGGATGCCGCCAGCCAGCTCAAGCCGCCCAGGCCGAAGGAGCTGCTCACGACCAGGCCGCCCAGCCAGGCGCCCAGCGCATTGCCCACGTTGAAAGCGCCTATGTTGAGGCTGGCCGCCAGGTTCTGGCCCGCGCCCTGCGCCTGCTGCAGCACGCGCATCTGCAGCGGCGCTACCGTGGCAAAAGAGGCCACGCCCAGCAAGCCGACGAAGAGCACCGCGGCCACCGGCGAATGCAGCACAAAACCCATCGCACCCAGCACCAGCGCAGTCGCACCCAGCGTGAGCAGCAGGGACATGCGAAGGCCGCGATCAGCCAAGCGCCCGCCCAACAGGTTGCCGATGAAGATGCCACCGCCGAACACCAGCAGGATGGGCGACACTGCGGCCTCGCTGAAGCCGGTGAGCTGGGTCAGGATGGGCTGGATGTAGGTGAAGATCGCGAACACGCCGGCAAAACCGAACACCGTCATCAGGAGGCCCAGCATCACTTGCGGGCGGGCCAGCCCGGCCAGTTCCTGGCGCAGGGAAGCGCCACCGTTTTCCGACGCGCTGCGCGGCACAAAAATCGCCAGCACCAGAAAGGCCAGCAGGCCGATCAGCGCCACCACCCAGAAAGTGGAGCGCCAGCCGTAGTGCAGACCCAGCCAGGCGCCGGCCGGCACGCCGAGCAGGGTGGCCAGCGACAGGCCGCTGAACATGATGGCAATCGCCGAGGCCTTGCGCTCGGGCGCGACCAGGCCGGTGGCGACGATGGAGCCCACGCCGAAGAAGGTGCCGTGCGCCAGCGAGGTGATCACGCGCGCCGCCATCAGGCTGGAATAGTCCGGCGCCAGCGCGCAGGCCAGGTTGCCCAGCGTGAAGATGGCCATCAGCGCCAGCAGCACGGTTTTGCGCGGCAGTTTGCGCGTGGCCAATGTCAGCACCGGCGCGCCCACCGCCACCCCCAGCGCGTAGCCGGAAATCAGCAACCCGGCCGAAGCGATGCTGACGCCGAGGTCGGCGGAGACCTGCATCAGCAGGCCCATGATGACGAACTCGGTCGTGCCTATGCCGAAGGAGCCGACGGTGAGAGCCAGCAGGCCTAGAGGAAGTGAAGTGGTTGATTTGCGCGCATCCATGAAAGTCGCCTGTGAAAAAAGAGGATGCGCCTAGTGTGGAGACGAAGGGCTACCTTGACTAGAATGTCCTGGAGACAATGATTTGTGAATTCAATTCACAATAAACAGCGCCAGAATACCCACCATGCCCCGCATAGACGTCAACCGATCCGGCGAGATGGAAGCCTTTGTCCAGGTGGTGGACAAAGGCGGTTTTTCGGCCGCCGCGCGCCAGCTGTGCATGACGCCTTCGGCCGTCAGCAAGCTGGTCACCCGGCTGGAAGCGCGCCTCGGCACGCGGCTGGTCAACCGCTCTACCCGCAAGCTGCAGCTCACGCCCGAAGGCACGACGTTTTACGAACAAAGCACGCGCGTGCTGGCCGACATGGACGAAGCCGAGCGCGGCGCGGCCGCTGGCGCCATGCCGCGCGGGCGCGTCAGCATCAACGCCAGCATGCCGACAGCGCACCGCCTGCTGCTGCCGCTGGTGCCGGCCTTTCACGAGCGTTATCCCGACATCTCGCTGGACATCACGCTGACCGACCGCATCGTCGACCTGCTGGACGAGCGCACCGACGTGGCGATACGCTGGGGGGCGCTCGCCTCGTCCCAGCTGGTGGCGCGGCACCTGGGCGACACGGCGCAGCTCATCGTCGGCAGCCCCGCCTACCTGGCACGCCATGGCACGCCGCGCACGCTGCAAGACCTGGAGGCGCACCAGCGCCTGGCCCATACCTTCAAGCGCAACATGCATTACTGGCCGGTGCGCGTGGACGGCCAGATCCAGCAACTGCCGATCACCGGCTATGCGCGCGCCAGCGACGGCGAGGCGCTGCGCCACCTGGTGCTCGCGGGCGCGGGCCTGGCCCGCATGTCCATGTTCCACATCCGCCGCGACCTTGACGCGGGCCGCCTGGTGACGGTGGCGGAGGACCTCAACCCGGGCGAGCGCGAGCCCATCCACGCGGTGTTTGTCGGCCGGGGCGGCCGCCTGCCGGCGCGTGTGCGCGTGCTGCTGGATTTCCTGGTGGAGCAGGTCACGCAGGAAGTGCTCGATGCCGGCGGCGTTGGTCCGGATTACCAGCCCTGACAGTCCTGGGGGGCGGCTTGCAGGAATACCCCATCAGTACTTGCCACTAGATAGCTTCCCTATGGTTGCCGCGGCATAACTTGCCTAGCATTGGTAACAAGTCGTAAGGCTACAAGGGCCGCTCCGGCCATGGAGGATGTCTATGCACCGCATTCCTGTTCGCATCCTGGGTTTTGCCCTGTTACTGCTGTCGCTGGCCGGCTCCGGCTTTGCGCAGGAGCGTTTCACGCCTTCCGCCGACGGCCAGGAGGTCACCGACAGCCGCACCGGCCTGATCTGGCGCCGCTGTGCCGAAGGCATGGTCTTCAAGGGCAAGGCCTGCACCGGGCAGGCAGCTTTCCTGAGCCAGCCCGATGCGGCCACGCGCGCCAAGGCGGCTTCCGCGCCGGGCGCCGAATGGCGACTGCCCATCCTCAAAGAACTGTCCAGCATCGTTTCTGCACGGGAAGCTGACGTCGACAAGGCGGCGATAGACCCCAACGCCTTTCCCGCCACGCCGGTGGCCCGCTTCTGGACTTCCAGCAGCACCGGCCCCGGCTATTTCACCTTTGTGGGGTTCAGTGACGGCAGCGCCGGTGAAGCCCCGCGCGCTACGGCCGCCGCGGTGCGGCTGGTGCGCGGAGGAAAGTAGATTCTTAGTCCGTCGACACCTGCAGCACCAGCTTGCCGAAATTCTCGCCGTTGAAGAGCTTGAGCAGCGTCTCGGGGAAAGTGTCCAGGCCGACGACGATGTCTTCCTTGCTCTTCATGGTCCCGGCCTTGAGGTAGCCGGCCATCTCGGCCACGCCGACGTGGTAGCGGTCGGCATAGTCGAACACCACGATGCCTTCCATGCGGGCGCGGTTCACCAGCAGCGACAGGTAGTTGGCCGGGCCTTTGACCGGTGTGGTGTTGTTGTACTGGCTGATCGCGCCGCAGATGATGATGCGGGCGCCGCGCGCCAGGCGCGCCAGCACCATGTCGAGGATTTCGCCACCCACGTTGTCGAAGTAAATGTCTATGCCCTTGGGGCAGTGTTCCTTGAGCCCGGCGCGCACGTCGCCGTTCTTGTAGTCGATGCAGGCGTCAAAGCCCAGTTCCTTGACCACCCAGTCGCACTTGGCCTTGCCGCCGGCGATGCCGACCACGCGGCAGCCCTTGAGCTTGGCGATCTGGCCCACCGTCTGGCCCACGGCGCCGGCCGCGCCCGACACCACCACGGTTTCGCCCGCCTTGGGCAGGCCTACTTCCAGCAGGCCGAAATAACCGGTCATGCCGGGCAGGCCCAGCACGTTGAGCCAGGAGGTCAGGCCCAGGCGCGGGTCGATCTTGAACATGCCGCTGCGCTTGACCTGGTCGGCCGGGATCAGGCAGTACTCCTGCACGTCGAGCGCGGCGTTCACGTAGTCGCCCACCGCAAAGGCCGGGTTCTGCGAGGCGATCACCTTGCCCACGCCGCCGGCGCGCATCACGGCGCCGATTTCCACCGGCGGGATGTAGCTCTTGGCATCGTTCATCCAGCCGCGCATGGCCGGGTCCAGCGACAGGTACAGGGTCTTGACGAGCACACCGCCCGGGCCGGGCTCGGCGACGGGTTCGGTGGTGAAGTTCCAGTTGTCGCGGGTGGGCAGTCCGACGGGGCGGCTGGCCAGGCGTATCTGGTGGTTGCTCAGGCTGGTGATGGCGCTCATAGTAGGTGTCTCCGCTGAATCCGTTGAGAAGGGTGTCGCGGCAATGGTAGTGGCGGCATGGCCCGGCGTCAGTCGCGCAGGCGATTGCCCTGCCACAGGGTGGTCGCTTAACCAGCTCAGCTTGAAGCCACACGAAGTGACGAGCGTGGGGGCCATGGTTTATGCTTTAGAGATGAAACTCCACAACTATTTCCGCTCTTCTTCGTCGTTTCGTGTACGCATCGCGATGGAGATCAAGGGCCTGAGCTACGACTACATTCCCGTGCACATCGCCAAAGGCGATCACAAGCGGCCGCCTTACGCCGCCCTGGCCGCCGACACCCTGGTGCCGCTGCTGGAAGTCGACGGTGAAAAACTTTCGCAGTCCATGGCCATCATCGAATACCTCGATGAAAAACACCCCACGCCGGCCTTGTTACCGGCCGACGCGCTGGGCCGAGCCAAGGTGCGCGCGCTGGCCCAGTCCATCGCCTGCGAAATCCACCCCGTCAACAACCTGCGTGTCCTCAAGTATTTGGTGAAGGAGCTCAAGCTCGACGAAGCCGCCAAAAACGCCTGGTATGTGCATTGGTGCCGCGAAGGGCTGGAAGCCTTTGAACGCCAGTTGGCTCAACTGCCGCCATCAACCTATTGCTACGGCGACACGCCCACGCTGGCCGACTGCTGCCTGGTGCCGCAGATCTTCAACGCCAAACGATTCAACGTGAGCTTTGACGGCTTGCCGCGCACCATGGCGGCATTCGACGCCTGCATGGCGTTGCCGGCCTTCCAGAAGGCCCAGCCTTCGGCTTGCCCTGATAACGAAGCCTGAGTTCCTTGTGCATGCGGATTGGTTGATCCCCGACTGGCCTGCGCCCGCCGGTGTGCAGGCGGTGTTCACCACCCGGGCCGGCGGCCTGTCGAATGCGCCTTATGACAGCCTGAACCTGGGCGACCACGTCGGCGACCTGCCGGCCAAGGTGGCCGCCAACCGCGCTTTGCTGCGCCAGGCCCTTGGTAGCCGCGCAGTCTTCCTGCAGCAGGTGCATGGCAGCGAAGTACTTGCGCTGGGCGCCGCCACGGGAGACGGCCTGCAGGCCGATGCCTGCGTGACCCGAGAGGCGGGGGTGGCCTGCACCATCATGGTGGCTGATTGCCTGCCGGTTCTGCTTGCGACTGAGGACGGCGCGATGGTGGCCGCCGCGCATGCGGGTTGGCGTGGACTCGCGGGCGATAAAAATGGAAAGGGCGTTCTTGAGTCTGTGCATGCCGCGATGAAGACCGATGCACGCATCCTCGCCTGGCTGGGCCCCTGCATAGGACCCTCGGCCTTCGAAGTCGGCGCGGAAGTCAAAGCCGCGTTCGAATCCGCCCAGCCTGAAGCCGCTCGCCTGTTTGCACCCACCAGCGCGGGCAAATACCTGGCCGACCTGCCGGGCCTGGCTCGGCTACGCCTGCAAGCGATGGGTATTACCGATATTTATGGCAATGACGGCAGCGATGCCTGGTGCACGGTGCTGAATCCTTCGCGGTTTTTTTCGCACAGGCGCGACGCCGGTCCCGCCGGCAACGGCTTTGGCACGACCGGGCGCATGGCCGCCTGCATCTGGCGCGCCTGAACCTGGTCAGCCTCCGGGCAAGACCTCAAACATGGTGCGCCGGGTATTGGTAAAGCGCGGCCGCATGCGGCTGCTCCACTCGGTGCCGCGCACGGCCAGCCAAGGCGGTGAACCGAGGGTCTCTTCGCTCACGAGGTCGTAGCAGGCCAGCGAGAGCGGGCCGTGGTCATGGTTCAGGAAGCGGCTGGCGCGTATGCAGCCGCTGACTTTGGCCAGGCCTGGCATGTGCTCGGAGTCATACCAGGCCGCCAGCTCGGGCATCCAGCCGGCCTCGGGGTCCATCTCCACGACGTAATGGAACACTGGCGCCGCGCCGGCAGAGGCGCCGGCGGTGTCGAACACGCGTTCCAGCCTGGAAATCCTGAGTTCCTGCAGGCCCGGCCAGCGTTTTCGAAGGTCGGACTCGAGCATTTCCGTGGCAGGGCTGCTCAGGTGGGTGCGCTGGTCCAGGAGCACATAGGCGTAGAAAATCCCGGCGTCTTTGTTGAGGGCCGCACGCGCCGGTTTGGCCGCCAGCCCCGCGCTGATACGCAACTGCTCCAGCAAAGCGGCAAAGTCGCCGGCCTGGCTTGCCGGCGCATTCGCCTGCACCAGCAGGGCATCGGTGGGGTGGGTCGCCTCGCTCACCTCAGTGCCCGATCCTGAGCGCCACCAGAAAGCGCGACACCATGTTGTAAGAGGCCACGGTGGCCACCAGGTCCACGCGTTGCTGCTCGTTGAAGAAGGGCTTGAGCGGGTCGAAGACGCTGTCGGTCACTTCGATGTCGCGTGTCATGGCGTCGGTCAGTGCGATGACGTTGCGCTCCAGCGCCGAGAACATGGCGGTTTGCTGGCCTGCCCCGAGATCGCGCAGCGCCTCGATTTTTTCCGGCGGCATGCCGGCCGCCAGTGCATGCGGCACGTGGGCCTCGAATTCATAGGGTGCGCGGTTCAGCACCGCCACCCGCAGGATGATCATTTCACGCAGCAGGGCCGGCACCGTGCTGCGGTTGCGCACGGCGGTCAGCAGCTGCTCCCAGCCCTGCGCCAGCGGCGGGCTGTTGAGCAGCACCTGGTAGAGCAGCGACACGCGGCCGCGTTCGGCCGTGATGCCGGCCTCGAGGGCGGCCAGTTCCGGCCGGGTGCCGGGCGTGACGGGTGAGATGCGCATGTTGGCCTTGGCACTCATTCGGGTTTGATCTTCTTGGCGCGTATGACCTTGCCCCATTTGGCCGTGTCATTTTTGAGCAGCAGGGCCAGCTCCGCGGGGCTGGAGGCGGCGGGCTCCGCGCCCGACGCCAGCAGCTTGGCGCGCACGCCCTCGTCGGCCAGCGCGCGCCTGACCGCCTGGTTGAGCCGCGCGATGTCGGCGGCCGGCGTGGCCTTGCCGGCGAACAGCGCATACCAGTTGTCCGAGTCGACGCCCGCCATGCCCATTTCCTGGAAAGTCTTGACCTCGGGCAGCAGCGGGTGGCGCCGGTTCGAGGCGATGCCTATGGGCTTGAGCTTGCCGGCCTTGATAAAGCCGACCAGGCCCGGAATGTCGCCGAAAAAGCCGTCGACGTGGCCGGCGATGACGTCGGTGATCGCCGGTGCCGCGCCCTTGTAGGGCACATGCACCAGCGGCGCCTTGGTGGAATCCGCCAGCAGTTCCATCGCCAGGTGCGGTACGCTGCCGGTCCCCGACGAGGCCATGGTYGCGCCATCCTTGCGCAGCCTGGCGTTGGCGATGAATTCGGCGCCGCTGTTGGCCGGGTTGTTGGCGCCCACCACCAGCAGTTCGACGTTGTTAGCCACCAGCGAGACCGGCGCCAGGTCGCGCACCGGGTCGTAGGGCAGCTTTTCATAGAGCGGCGGGTTGATGGCCACCGCGCCCACGCTGGTCAGCCAGATCGTGCTGCCGTCGGGGGTGGCGCGGGCCACGTATTCGGCCGCGATCGCGCCGTTGGCGCCGGCCCGGTTTTCAATGATGACCTGCGAGCCCAGCTCCTTGCCGAGCTGCTCACCAATGGTGCGCGCGACAAAGTCCACCGGCCCGCCGGGCGGAAAGGCCACCACGAGGCGAGTAATCTTGGCCTGCGCGTGCGCGGGCTGCGCTGCAAAACCCAGGGCCAGAACGGCGGCGCCCAGCAGCAGGGCTGCTCGTCTGCGAAGAATGCTTTTTTGTCTCATGGTGTTTTCCTTGTGTCTCCGTGAATCCGAATGTCCAAATTTCTCAATCGCAGCGCACCGACATCCCGCCGTCCACCACGATCTCGGTGCCGGTGATGAAGCGGGCTTCGTCGGACGCCAGGAACAGCGCGGCATTGGCCGTATCGCGGCCGTCGCCCATAAAGGGCAGGGGGATGCGCGATTGGCGCTGCTGCAGCAGCGCGGTGACGTCGCCGCCGGTGCGCTGTTTGGCCAGGCGCACGTCGACCATGGGCGTGTAGAGCTGGCCGGGCACGACGGTGTTCACGCGTATGCCGGCCTTGGCGTATTGCACCGCCACCACGCGCGAGAACTGCATTACCCCGGCTTTGGTGGAGGCATAGGCGACCTGGGCCGAACCCGTCCAGCGCAGGCCCGAAGTCGAGGCGATGTTGACGATGGCGCCCGCCGCCTGCGTTTCCATCAGCGGCAGCACATGSTTGCAGGTCAGGAACACGCTTTTGAGGTTGTGGTCTATCTGCGCGTCCCAGGTTTCCTCGGCCATCTCCACAGGCCCGCCGGCCGCCGAACCGCCCACGTTGTTCACGAGGACGTCGATGCGGCCGAAGCGAGCGACGCAGGCCGCCACCACTTTCGAGATGGACGTGGACCGGGTCACGTCGCATTGCGCGGTATCGATCTCGCCGCCCGCTTCCCGCACCAGGCGCACGGTCTCTTGCATGCGTTCGGTGTCGCGGTCCACTGCAAAGATGTGGGCGCCTTCCTGGGCAAAACGCACGGCGATCGCGCGGCCGTTGCCCCAGCCGGGGCCTACCGATCCGGCGCCGGTGACAAAGGCGACCTTGCCGGCCAGGCGGCCGGCGACGGGCGGGTGGGTGTTCAGGGCGGCAGTGTTCATGCGGGAAATTGGTAAAGGCGCTGCGGGTTACGCACCAGCAGCAGGTCTTGCAGTTCGGGTGTGGGCGCGATGGCGGGCAGCAGGTTGACCAGCACGCCGTCGTCGGGAACGTGGGTATGGTTGGGGTGCGGCCAGTCCGTGCCCCAGAGGCAGCGGTCAGGGAAGGCTTCGACCAGCCGGCGCGCCAGCGCGGCGCCGTGGGCATAGCTATGCGGCGGGTTCGCATCGATGCGGTCCGCGCCGCTGACCTTGACATAGAACAGCGGGTCTTCCATGAGGCTGCAAAGCGCGTGGAAATCGGCATGGCCCTCGCCCAGGCGCGCATCGACGCGGCCCATGTGGTCTATTACCACCGGCACGGCCGAGGCCCTGAGCACCGGGGCCAGCTCGTGGATCAGGCYGCTGTCAAAGTGCACCTGCAAATGCATGCCCAGCGGCGCCAGGCGATGGGTGAGGGCGACAGCCTGGTGCACCGTGGCGCCCTGGCCCAGGTGCTTCATGAAGTTGAAGCGCACGCCACGAAACCCGGCGGCCATCAGGCGCCGCAATTCCGCGTCGGGCACATCGTGCGGCGCCAGCGCCACCCCGAGGTAGCGGCCGCCGCCGGCGGAAATCGCGTCTTCCACCACCGAGTTGTCAAAGCCGTGCACGGCCGACTGCACGATGACGCAGCGCGAAATGCCCAGCTTGCGGTGCAGGCTGAACAGGGTGGCCACCGGCGCATCGGCCGGTGTGAAGTTACGGGTGGCCGCGAAGGGAAAACGCGCGGCCGGCCCGAAAACGTGGACGTGGCTGTCGCAAGCGCCCGGCGGCGGGCGGAAGGCCGGCTGCGAGGGTTCGGGCAGGTAGGTGAGGAGGGGTTCTGTGTTCATGGTGCTGCCCGTATTCTGGCGGCGGG
>NZ_JBFUBY010000017.1:0-26533 GCF_056405515.1 Polaromonas sp. P1_G2 | reverse complement strand
GATTGAAGCTGTCGTTGTCCCGGGTGCGCACCAGCATGAAGTAATCGAACTCGCCGGTCACGACATGGCACCCCATGCAGCCGGACACCGTCTGCGCCGCTTTTTCGAAATTGGCGAAGGACTCGGGTGTCGACCGGTCCAGCACGACGCCGATCATGACCAGCATGCCGAGGTCCAGCAGGTGCGGGTTGAGCAGCGCCACCACCCCTTTGATCAAGCCAAGCTCTTTAAGCCGCTCCACCCTCCGCAGGCATGCGGGCGCGCTCAGGTTCACCTTGCCCGCCAGCGCCACGTTGGACACCGAAGCGTCGCGCTGGAGCGCCTTGAGGATCGCCCGGTCCGTGCGGTCCAGCGCCTCCCTGAGGGAAGCCGGTGCGCTGCTTTTTTCGAGAAATTTTGTTGTGCTCATATGAACCTATACAGAATAAAAATCAAAAAACCCGGCAAGGAAACCATATTCGTTTTGAATTTTAGAAGAATTTTGCAACCACCATTTTGTCATTTGTTTTTAATATTGGCCTCAACGGAGCATCAATGCAGCAATTGAAGAAAGGGTGGGTATGCCGTCTTTATTCGCAAGTCTTGATGCCTGGAGACCCGTCTTAACCCCAGGAGCCATTCGCATGAACCTCAAGAAATTTCCCCGCCACTCTTTGACCTTCGGCCCCACACCGATCCAGCCGCTCAAACGGCTCAGCGCCCACCTGGGCGGCAAGGTCGATCTTTTCGCAAAGCGTGAGGACTGCAACAGCGGGCTGGCTTTCGGCGGCAACAAGACGCGCAAACTGGAGTACCTGATTCCCGAAGCCCTGGAAGGCGGTTACGACACCCTGGTGTCCATAGGCGGCATCCAGTCCAACCAGACGCGCCAGGTGGCCGCCGTTGCCGCGCACCTGGGCATGAAGTGCGTGCTGGTCCAGGAGAACTGGGTGAATTACTCCGACGCGGTGTATGACCGGGTCGGCAATATCGAAATGTCGCGCATCATGGGCGCCGACGTGCGCCTGGACGCGGCCGGTTTTGACATCGGCATACGCCCCAGCTGGGAACAGGCCATGGACGACGTGCGCAAGGCCGGCGGCAAGCCCTTCCCGATTCCGGCCGGCTGTTCGGAACACCCGCGCGGCGGGCTGGGATTCGTCAGCTTCGCTGAAGAAGTGCGCCAGCAGGAGGCCGAGCTGGGCTTCAAGTTCGACTACATCGTGACCTGCTCGGTCACCGGCAGCACGCAGGCCGGCATGGTGGTGGGCTTCGCGGCGGACGGCCGCGCCGACAAGGTCATCGGCATCGATGCTTCGGCCAAGCCCAAGCAGACCTTTGACCAGATCCTGCGCATCGCGAAGGGCACGGCCGAACTGGTCGAACTGGGCCGCGACATCACGGCCAAGGACGTGGTGCTGGACGACCGTTTCGGCGGCCCGGAATACGGCCTGCCGAACGAAGGGACGCTGGAAGCCATCCGCCTGTGCGCCCGCATGGAAGGCATGCTGACCGACCCGGTCTACGAAGGCAAGTCCATGCACGGAATGATCGAAAAGACCCGCCTGGGCGAATTCCCGGCGGGCTCGAAGGTGCTGTATGCCCACCTCGGCGGCGTTCCTGCGCTCAACGCCTACAGCTTCCTGTTTCGCAACGGTTGAAAGCCCGCCGCGAAGGTTTCAACGCACCCCGCCTGTTGCCAGCGCCTTTTTTTTCCTGATGAAAGCAAGCCATGAAGCCAGCCCCCAAGTCCCTTCGTATCCTCTCCGTACTGTTGCTGGCCATGCTGGCGGCAACGGGGGCCAGGGCGCAGGCCTATCCGGTCAAGCCCATCCAGCTGGTCGTGCCTTTCCCCGCGGGTGGCGCGACCGACATCGTGGGCCGGCTGGTGGGGCAGAAGCTGGGCGAACGGCTGGGGCAGCCCGTCGTCATTGAAAACCGCGCGGGCGGCGGCACCATCGTGGGCGCCGGCTATGTGGCCAAGGCTGCCGCGGACGGCTACACCCTGCTTATCAGTTCGGGGTCGACGTTCACGGTCAATCCGGCCATCAACTCCAGGCTTCCCTACGACCCCGTCAAGAGCTTTGAGCCCATCGCGCTGACGGCGCGTGTGCCGCTGATCCTGGTGGCCAATCCGCAGGTGCCCGTCGGCAGCATCAAACAGCTCATCACGGCCGTGCAGGCATCGCCGGGAAAGTACATGTACGGCTCCTTCGGTACCGGCACCACGGGCCACTTCGCGGGTGAACTCATCCTGAACGCCACGGGATTGAAGATGGAGCATGTGCCCTATAAGGGCAGCGCCCCCGCCATCACCGACCTGGTCGGCGGGCAGATCCCGTTTTCCGTTGACACGGTGGCGGCCACGCTGCCGCAGATCAAGGCCGGCAAGATCAAGCCGATTGCCGTGACCGCCGCCAGGCGCTCCAGCTTGCTGCCGAATGTACCGACGGTCGCGGAGTCCGGCTACCCGGGCTTCGACGCGGACTCCTGGCTGGCCATCGTGGCGCCGCGGGGCATCCCGCGCGAAGTGAGGGTTCGCCTTGAACTGGCGCTCGCCAACACCATGGCCGACCCGGAGGTCAGGGACAAGCTGCTGGCCAACGGCCTGGAGCCCGCTTACGCCCCGGCCGCCTCGGTTGCGGCCCTGATAGACCACGACCTTCCCATCATGCGCGCCACCGCGCAGCGCGCTAATATCCGTTCGGAATGAAATCGCCCCATCCCCGCACACCTTTCACCTCCTTTACCTCCTCCCCATCATGAGCAGAGACGACGCACTGGCCAGGGCGGCTGCCTATTTCGATGACGGCCGTTTCCTCGAAACGCTTTCGCGCCGTGTCGCCGTCCGGAGCGAAAGCCAGAACCCGGCCGGCGCACCGCAGCTTCGCGCCTACCTGGACGAGCACATCGCGCCCCAACTCGCACAGCTCGGCTTCACGCACCGCATCCTTGAGAACCCGCATGCCGGRGGCGGGCCTTTCCTGCTGGCCACGCGCACCGAAGCCGACGCGGCCTTCAGCGTGCTGACCTACGGGCACGGTGACGTGGTGCGCGGCCAGGAAGGGCTGTGGCGCGAGGGTCTCGACCCCTGGCGCGTCACGGTGCAAGGGGACCGCTGGTACGGACGCGGCACCGCGGACAACAAGGGGCAGCACAGCATCAACCTCGCCGCGCTGGCCCAGGTGCTGGCCGTGCGCGGGGGCAAGCTGGGCTACAACCTCAAGATCGTCCTGGAGACCGGTGAAGAAACCGGCTCACCGGGCCTGCGCGAGTTCTGCGCCCTGCACCACGAGGAGCTCGCCGCCGACGTGTTCATCGCGTCAGACGGCCCGCGCGTGGCCGCCTCCAGCCCCACCCTGTTCCTGGGTTCCCGCGGCTTTTTCAATTTCAGCCTGCGGGCGAACCTGCGGGA
Source organism: Polaromonas sp. P1_G2 (assembly GCF_056405515.1). Lineage (NCBI taxonomy): Bacteria > Pseudomonadati > Pseudomonadota > Betaproteobacteria > Burkholderiales > Comamonadaceae > Polaromonas > Polaromonas sp. P1_G2. The sequence continues at coordinate 23,139 of NZ_JBFUBY010000017.1, read as the reverse complement.
CGGCGGCCACCATTCCGGCAACTGGGGCGGCCTGCTGCGCAATGCCGGCACCAGGCTGGCCCACGCCATTGCCAGCCTGGTGGACGCCAAAGGGCGAGTACTGGTCAAGGGGCTGCTGCCCGACTCGCTGCCGGCCAATGTCAGGGAGGCCCTGAAGACCATCAGCGTCGGGGGCGACCCGGGCGACCCCGCCATCGACAGCGACTGGGGCGAACCCGGCCTCACCCCCACCGAGCGTGTTTACGGCTGGAACACCGTGGAAGTCCTGGCCTACAAGACCGGCAATCCCGACGCGCCGGTCGGCGCCATTCCCGGCCACGCTTTTGCGCTGTGCCAGATACGCTTCGTCGTCGGTAGCGACAGCGCCAATTTTGTGGCGCATATCCGGAAGCATCTTCAGGCCCATGGCTTTGACGACATCGACGTACAGCCGGACGGCGAACCGATGGCCGCCACCCGGCTCGACCCCGATGACGCCTGGGTGCGCTGGGGCCTGGACTCCATCCGGCGCAGCACCGGAAAAGCCCCGTCCCTGCTGCCGAATTTTGGCGGTTCGCTGCCCAACGACGTCTTCGCCGAGCTGCTGGGCATGCCGACGCTGTGGTTCCCGCACTCCTACCCGGCGTGCAGCCAGCACGCCCCCAATGAGCATCTGCTGGGCAGCGTGGCGCGTGAAGGGCTGCAGCTCATGGCGGGCATTTTCTGGGACCTGGCCGAGAGCGGCCATGACGTCGTCCGGCATCGCGCCGGCCTGCGATAGCCAATGTACGGATGACGCGCTACTCGCTCATCACCACCAGAACCTGCGCGTCCGCGCGCCCCAGCGAGACGTAGATGTGGCCGACGCCGCTGTCGAAATAAGCCGACTCGTGGCGGCCCACCTCGATGATTTCACCGGTTTCGAATTCGATGCGCACCCGGCCCGACAGCACCGTCAGGAACTCCTGCCCCGGGTGGCGGACGAAATCGGAGAACTGGTCGCGCGCCCGGGCCAGGATGCGGCCGTGCATCGGCGTCATGCGCTTGCCGGGGAAACCGGCGGCCAGCGCGCGGTAGTCGTAGTTGCCCGAACTGTAGGCCGGCGCGTCGCCGGCATCGGACCAGACCACCACGGGCGTGGCCGCGCCGGGCTGCGGCGCCGCGGCCCGCGCGTCCAGCAACTGTCCCACGTCCAGCGACAGCGCCCGGGCCACGGCGGCCAGCTTTTCATAGCTGACCGAGATCTGGCCCAGCTCCATCTTGGACAGGGTGGACAGCGCCACGCCGGAGCGCCCGGACAGGTCCTTGAGCGTCAGCCGCCGCGCCTTGCGGTGCGCGCGCAGGCTCAGGCCCAGTTGCACCCTGTCCGCTTCGGGGGCGGCGGCGGGCGGGCGGGCGGGGCGTGGAGCCATGGTGTTTTCCCTTTGTTTGGCGCAAATCAGGCGGAAATCAGGCGTAATCCCGGTAAATCGGCTGGACAGGCATGATTCTCGCATGTGAGAATTCTCAAATGAGAGAATTTGAATGAAAGAATATGACATCCTGATCGTCGGCGCCGGCATTGCGGGCGCCTCCCTGGCCTGGCGCCTGGCCGGGCAGCGCAGCGTGGCACTGCTCGAGCGCGAGTCCCAGCCGGGTTACCACTCCACGGGCCRCTCCGCCGCCATGTTCATGGAAAGCTACGGCCCGCCCATGGTGCGGGCGCTGACGCGCGCCAGCCGCGCCTTTTACGAGCAGCCGCCCGAAGGCTTCGCGCCCGACCTGATGCAGCCGCGCGGCGTGATTTACCTCGCCACGCACGGGCAGGAAAAAGAACTGGCCCACACCCGCAAGGAACTGTCGCCCAGCTGCCCCGGCCTGGCGACCCTGGACGCCGGCACCACGCTGGCCCATGTGCCCTGCCTGCGGCCCGATCTGGTGCACGGTGCGCTGTACGACGCCGGCGCGCAGGACCTGGACGTGCATGCCCTGCACCAGGGTTTCCTGCGCGGCTTTCGCCGCAAGGCGGGGGCCGACGGCGAACTGCGCACCAGCGCGGGCGTGACCAGCGCCACGCACGATGGCCGCTGCTGGACCGTGGAACTGGCCGACGGCCAGACGCTGCGCGCCCGCACCGTGGTGAATGCCGCCGGCGCCTGGGCCGACGAGCTGGGCGCCGTGTTCGGCGCGCGGCCCATAGGCCTGGTGCCACACAGGCGCAGCGCCTTCACCTTCAAGGGGCCCGAGGGTGTGGACGCCTCGCATTGGCCTGCCGTGGTGGGCGTGGACGAAAGTTATTACTTCAAACCCGACGCGGGCCAGATGCTCGGCTCACCCGCCAATGCCGATGCCACGGTGCCGCACGACGTGGTGCCCGAGGAACTCGACATCGCCATGGGCATACACCAGATTGAAAGCGTCTCGACCCTGACCATACGCCGGCCGGCGAGTACCTGGGCCGGCCTGCGCTCTTTTGTGCCCGACGGCGAAATGGTGATAGGCCAGGACGATGCCTGCCCCGGCTTCTTCTGGCTCGCGGCGCAAGGCGGCTACGGCATCCAGAGCGCGGCGGGCGCAAGCGCGCTGGCCGATGCGCTGCTGCGCCAGGCCGCGCTGCCCGAGGAATTGCTGCGCCAGGGCCTGGATGCCCGCGCGCTGTCGCCGGCCCGCCTGCGATGACGCTGCCGCCTGTCCCCACCCCACCATCGCCCGTCCCACCATCGACCGACACTTCAAAGAGGCCTACCATGCACCACATGCCATTCAATGCACTGCGCCGCACGCTGATCGCCGGCGGCATGATCTTCTGCGGGCTGGCCGCCGTGGGCGGGCCCGCCCGTGCCGCTGATTTTCCGGAGCGGCCCGTGACGCTGGTCGCGCCCTTCCCGGCCGGCGGCGCGGCCGACGTGCTGGCGCGCATTCTGGGCAAGGCCCTGGGTGACCAGCTGGGCCAGCCCGTGGTGGTCGAGAACAAGCCGGGCGCCGGCACCGCCATAGGCGCGGCCGCGGTCGCCAGCGCCAAGCCCGACGGCTACACCCTGCTCGTGAGCTCGAACTCCACCTTCACGCTGAATCCGGCGCTGCAGCCCAAGCTCTCCTACGACCCGGCCAAGGGTTTTGAGGCGATCGGCCTGGTGGGCTCGGTGGCGCTGGCGATGCTGGTGAACCCGTCGGTCACCGCCGCCGATGTGCACCAGTTTGTGGCCGCCGCCAAGGCCAACCCTGACAAATACCTCTACGGCAGCTTCGGCAACGGCACCAGTTCCAACTTCGCCGGCGCGATGTTCAACACGGCCACCGGCCTGAAGATGACGCATGTGCCCTACAAAGGCTCAGGCCCGCTGATGACCGACCTGATGGGCGGGCAGATTCCGGTGTCTTTCGACACCGTGGTCGCCGCATCGCAGCAGCTCAAGTCCGGCAAGATCCGCGTGCTGGCCGTGGCCATGAACAAGCGCTCCGCCCTGCTGCCGAATGTGCCGACCATGGCCGAGGCCGGCTACCCGGCCGTCGACATGAACGCCTGGCTGGCCGTGGTGGTGCCCAAGGGCGTGCCGGCGCCCGTCAAGGCACGGCTTGAAAAAGCATTGATGACGGTCATGGCGAATCCCGAAACACTGGACAAGCTCAAGGCCGCCGGCTTCGAGCCCGGCTACACCGCGGTTCCCGACTGGTCCGGCATGGTCACGGCCGAAATCGCGCGCATGAAGGCGCTGGCCGAACGTTCGCAAATCAAAACCGACTGAAGACATTGATATGCCCTCCACCCTGCCAGACATCTCCGCCGTCGAACTCCGCCGCCTGATCGGCAGCCGCCAGGTTTCGCCGGTGGAATTGATGGACGCCTGCATAGGCCGCATCGAAAGCCTCAACCCCGCCATCAACGCCATCTGCGCGACCGACTTCACGCGGGCACGCGAGGCCGCGCGCGAAGCCGAGGCGCAGGTGATGCGCGGCGGGCCGCTGGGGCCGCTGCACGGGCTGCCGCTGGGCGTGAAGGACCTGCAGGACACGGCGGGCCTGCTGACCACTTACGGCAATGTGGGGCTGCGCGGCAATGTGCCGGCCAAGGACAACGCGCTGGTAGCCAAACTGCGCGCGGCGGGCGCCATCGTCACGGCCAAGACCAATGTGCCCGACATGGGCGCGGGCGCCAACACCCGCAACCCGGTCTGGGGCGCGACGGGCAACCCCTTCAACCCCGCGCTCAATGCGGGCGGTTCCTCGGGMGGCTCGGCCGCGGCGCTGGCGGCCGGCATGCTGCCGATCTGCACCGGCTCCGACACCGGCGGCTCGCTGCGCATCCCGGCTGCGCTGTGCGGCGTGGTCGGCCTGCGGCCTTCGCCCGGCCTGGTGGCCAACGATGCGCGGCCGCTGGGCTGGTCGGTCATCTCGGTGCTCGGGCCCATGGGCCGCAATGTGGACGACACGGCGCTGCTGCTGTCCGCCAGCGTGGGCGCCGATGCGCGCGACCCGCTGTCCTACCCGGTGGACGGCGCAGGCTTCTGGCCGCTCAAGCCCGCCGACCTGTCCACGCTGCGCGTCGGCACGACGGAGGATTTCGGCCTTTGCATCGTGGACCCGGAAATACGCCGCGTGTTCCGCCAGCGCGTGGAGGCCATCCGGCCGCTGGTGGCCAGCTGCGAACCGGTGGACCTGCAACTGGGCGACGCTGACCGCGCCTTCGACACGCTGCGCGCCGAGAGTTTTGTCGCGGCTTTTGCCGACATCTACCGCAAGGCCCCCGAAACGCTGGGGCCGAATGTGCGCGCCAACATGGAAATCGCCGCCGCCATCACGCTGGCCGACCGCGCCTGGGCACACCTGGAGCAGACGCGCATCTCGCGGCGCTTCGCCAAAGCCTTCGAGCAGTACGACCTGATCCTGGCGCCGGTCACGCCGGTCACGCCTTTCCCCTGGACAGAACTGTTCGCCGGCAACATCGACGGCCAGGCCATGCGCAACTACTACCACTGGCTGGGCCTGACCTATGTGGTGACACTGGCCACCAACCCGGCACTGGCCCTGCCCTGCGGCAAGGACGAACACGGCATGCCCTTCGGCCTGCAGGTGATCGGGCGGCTGCATGGTGATGCGCAACTGCTGGCCGCGAGCCGGGCGCTGGAACAGGTGTTCGAGGGCAGCGACAGCCTGCGCCGGCCGGTGCCCGACCTCAAGCCCCTGCAGGCGGCCAGGCCGGAACTCAAGTCCATCGTGACGCATCCGCCCGAGACGGCGGGCAGCCAGGGCTCCGGCGGCTTGAACGCCGTCTGAACCGCGCTTGCGGGCCTACAGAATTACAGGATCAGCAGCGCGCGGAAGTCGTTGACGTTGGTGTGCGTAGGCCCGGTGATGACCAGGCCGCCCAGCGGTTCGAAGTAGCCGTAGGCATCGTTGCGGTCCAGGTATTGGTCAACTTTCATGCCCTGGGCCAGCGCGCGCTGCAGCGTATCGGGCGCCACAAAGGCGCCAGCATTGTCTTCGACGCCGTCTATGCCGTCGGTATCGGCCGCCAGCGCGTACACGCCGGGCTGGCCCTGCAAGGCCAGCGCCAGGCCCAGGCAGAACTCRCCGGCGCGGCCACCCCGGCCACGCGGCGTGCCTTCAGGCTGTTTCCGGATCGTGACGGTGGTTTCACCGCCACTCAAGATCACGCAAGGCTTGCTGAAGGGCTGGCCCTTCAATGCAACAGCACGCGCCAGCGCCGCATGCACCTTGCCGACCTCGCGCGATTCGCCTTCCATCTCGTCGCTCAGGATCCAGGCCTGAAGGCCGGCCGCGCGCGCCACGGCGGCGGCGGCTTCCAGGCTTTGCTGGGGCGTGGCGATCATGTGGACCTCATGGCCGGTGAAGACCGCGTCGCCGGGCTTGGGGGTTTCGAGCGCGCCCTGCTCCAGCAGGCTCATGATGGCGCCAGGCACTTCAATGCCGTAGCGCTGCAAGATCGCCACCGCCTCGGCGCAGCTGGTCGCGTCGGGCACCGTGGGGCCGCTGGCGATGATGGACGGGTCGTCGCCCGGCACGTCGCTGATGGTGAGCGTCACCACGCGCGCCGGCGCGCAGGCCGCAGCCAGGCGCCCGCCCTTGATGCGCGAGAGGTGCTTGCGCACGCAGTTCATCTCGGAAATGTTCGCGCCGCTGTTAAGCAGCGCCTTGTTGATGCGCTGCTTGTCTTCCAGCGTCAGTCCTTCGGCCGGCAGGGTCAGCAAGGCCGAGCCGCCGCCCGAGATCAGGCACAGCACCAGGTCGTTTTCGGTCAGGCCTTGAACCATGGCCAGGATGCGCTGCGCGGCCGCCAGCCCGGCGGCGTCGGGCACCGGGTGCGCGGCCTCGACGATTTCGATGCGCGGCTTGAGGCCCTCGGGCCGCGGCGGGATGTGGTGGTAGCGCGTGACGACCAGGCCTTCGAGCGGCGCATCGGCCGGCCACAAGGCCTCGACCGCCTGCGCCATGGAGCCGCCGGCCTTGCCCGCGCCAATCACGATGGTGCGGCCGCCGCTGGCTTTTGTGGGCGGTTTGGGCAGGTAACGGGCTGTGTTTTCGAGCGGCAGCGCGCGCGTGACGGCGGCGCGGTACAGGTGCTCGAGGAACTCGCGCGGCTGGGTGGCGGCGTCGGGGGTGGTGTTGCTGGGCATGCTGGAAGTGCTGGAAATGGGTGTCTTGGCGGCGGTCATTGAAATGTCTCCACCCCGGATTGTGCCGTGGTAACCGGGCAGTAACCCGGCAGCCCCCGTGGGCTTCAGGGATACGGCAAAACAGGCGCTGCCTAGAATGACCTTTCACCCCGCTCAACCCATTCCCCACCGAAGAAGAAAGCCCGCATCGCATGAATGCTTACCTCGCCCTTGGCATCGCCATCGTTGCCGAAGTCATCGCCACCACGGCGCTCAAGTCCAGCGAGAGCTTCACGCGGCTGGTGCCTTCGCTGGTCAGCATCGCCGGCTACGGCACGGCGCTGTACCTGCTCACGGTGACCATGAAATCGATTCCCACCGGCGTGACCTATGCGATCTGGTCGGGCCTGGGCATTGTGCTGATCAGCATCACCAGCTTCTTCATCCACCAGCAAAAGATAGACCTCTGGGGCATGGTGGGCATGGCGCTGATCATCGCGGGTGTGGTGGTGCTGAACCTCTTTTCAAACACCACCAGCATTCACTAAGGACCAAGGGACCAAGGCCGGTTCCTGGAAGGATGAGAGGCTTGCGGGGCGTCACTTCTTCCCCAGCCCCAGCCGCCGCGCGCCTTCGGTGTAGAGGGCTATGCGCTCCTTCATGAAGGCGTCCATCTGGTCCGTGCCCACGCTGATCAGTTCAAAGCCGTTCCTGGCGGCGAGCTCCTTCATCTCCGGCTCGCTGTTGAGCGCGGCCCACAGGTCCGACAGCCGCTTGCGCGCTTCCGGCGGCGTGGATTTCGGCACGCCGATGCCGCGGTAGGCGCCGTCCACCCAGTCCACGCCCAGCTCGCGGAAGGTGGGCACGTCGGGCATCAGCGGGTGGCGCTTTTCCATGGCCACCGCGAGCGGCCGCACCCTGCCCTTGTTGCTGATGGCAAAGGGCGTGTAGGTCACCGCGCCATCGACCTGCGCGCCGATCACGGCGATGGACATGTCGCCCGTGCCTTTGTAAGGCACATAGGTGCTCTTGATGCCGAAGGCCGCGTTGAGCCGCTCATGCGCCGCATGGTTGGCCGAGTTCAGGCCGGAACCGCCCAGGTTGAGCTTGCCGGGGTTCTTTTTGGCGGCCGCGATGAAATCCGCGAAGGTCTTGATCGGGCTTTTCTCGGGTACCACCAGCACGTCGGGCGTGTAGTGGAACCAGAACACCGGCGCGATGTCGGCCGTCTTGTACTGCACCTCGCCCTCGATGGGCTGGAACACGATGTGCGGCAGGTTGATGCCCACGACGTTGAGGCCGTCCCCGGGCAGGTTGTTCATCTGGCCCCACATCAGGCCGCCGCCCGCGCCCGCCTTGTACTGGATGATGGTGTCGACCGCCGGGCATTTTTTCTTGAGCACGACCTGCTGGTGGCGCGCAGACAGGTCGGACTCGCCGCCCGGCGGAAAGGCCTGCCAGTACTGCACATTTTTGTCGGGGCAGGCGGGGGCGGCAGGCGCAGGCTGTGCCATGGCGACGGGCGCTGCCGCCATGCAGAAAATGCCCATCCACTTTTTGATCTCGGTGTTCATGCTTGTCTCCTGGTGTTTTTTGGGAAGCGGGAACCGGCCGGCATTCAGGAAAGCCTTGCGCGCCGGCGGCGCACTGAATGGATCAGGCGGCCTGCAACAGGCGGCTGCCGACCTCCGCACAGACGGCCTCGGTGACCTGCGCCGTGGTGGCCTGGCCGCCCAGGTCGCGCGTGTGCAGCGCGGCATTGGCGGTGGTTTTCTCAACCGCCGCCATCAGCACCGCGGCCGCTTCGGCCTCGCCCAGGTGTTCCAGCAGCATGACGCAGCTCCAGAAGGTGCCGACCGGGTTGGCCAGGCCCTTGCCCATGATGTCGAAGGCCGAGCCGTGGATGGGCTCGAACATGCTGGGGTAGCGGCGTTCGGGATCGATGTTGCCGGTGGGCGCGATGCCCAGGCTGCCGGCCAGCGCGGCGGCCAGGTCGCTCAGGATGTCGGCGTGCAGGTTGGTGGCGACCACGGTGTCCAGCGAAGCCGGGCGGTTCACCATGCGCGCGGTGCAGGCATCGACCAATTCCTTGTCCCAGGTGACGTCGGGAAACTCCTGGCTGATCTGCAGCGCGATCTCGTCCCACATCACCATGGCGTGGCGCTGGGCGTTGGACTTGGTGACCACGGTCAGCAGCTTGCGCGGGCGCGACTGCGCCAGCCGGAAGGCGTAGCGCATGATGCGTTCGACACCGGCGCGCGTCATCATCGAAACGTCGGTTGCCACCTCGATCGGGTGGCCCTGGTGCGCCCGCCCGCCGACACCCGAATACTCGCCCTCGGAGTTCTCGCGCACGATGACCCAGTTGAGTTGCTCCGGGGTGCAGCGCTTGAGCGGCGCGTCTATGCCGGGCAGGATGCGCGTGGGCCGCACGTTGGCGTACTGGTCGAAGCCCTGGCAGATCTTCAGGCGCAGGCCCCACAGCGTGATGTGGTCGGGGATGTGCGGATCGCCGGCCGAGCCGAACAGGATGGCGTCCTGGCCGCGCAATTCGTCCAGGCCCTTGTCGGGCATCATCACGCCGTGCTTGCGGTACCAGTCGCCGCCCCAACCGTAGGACGTGAACTCGAAACGGAAATTCTTTTGCGTGGCGGCAAGCGCTTGCAACACTTGCTGGCCGGCCGGGACGACCTCTTTGCCGATGCCGTCGCCGGGGATACAGGCGATTTTGTAAGTCTTCATGGGTTTCCTCAGTGGTGATGCCGGTGGTGATGCCTCCAATGTAGCGATTGGCGGGAACAACAAAAGCCTTTAAAGTGAGACCATTGTTAACTTCAGGTTACGAATGAATCCATCCAGTCCCGCCCCTTCCGAGATGGCTTTTTTCAGCCTGCTGGCGCGCTACGGCAGCCTGTCGGCCACGGCGCGCGAACTCGGCGTCAGCACCGCGGCCGTCAGCAAGCGGCTGGCGCAGATGGAGGCCAGGCTGGGCGTGCAGCTGCTCAACCGCACGACGCGGCGCGCCAGCCTCACGCAGGAAGGCGAGATCTACCTGACGCATGCGCGCCGCATCCTGGCCGACATCGACGACATGGAGCAGCAGGTCTCCAGCGCCGTGGCTGCCCCCAAGGGCCTGCTGCGCGTGAACGCCACCCTGGGTTTCGGCCGCAGCCATGTAGCGCCGCTGGTCTCGCGTTTCGTGAAAGCCCATCCCGAGGTCGAAGTGCAGCTGCAGCTCACGGTCAACCCGCCGCCGCTGACCGAGGACGCCTTCGATGTCTGCATACGCTTCGGTGAGCCGCCCGACGCCCGCGTGGTCGCGCGCCTGATAGCGCCCAACCGCCGCCTGCTCTGCGCCGCGCCAGCCTACCTGGCCCGCCACGGCACACCCAGGGTGCCGCACGACCTGGCGCGGCACAACTGCATAGGCATACGCCAGGGTGACGAGGCCTACGGCATGTGGCGCCTGTCCTCCGGCAAGCAGACGCAGGCCGTCAAGGTGCACGGCAACCTGAGCACCAGCGACGGCGAGATCGCGGTGAACTGGGCGCTGGACGGCCACGGCATCCTGATGCGCGCCGAATGGGACATCGCCAAATACCTGCGCAGCGGCCGCCTGGTGCAGGTGCTGGAGAACTACCGCACGCCACCGGCCGACATCCACGCGGTGTATCCGGCCCGCCACCAGCATTCAGCCCGGGTCAAGGCCTTTGTGGATTTTTTGGCACGGCATTTTGAGAAGCCCTCCACACGCGCGGCCGGGCTGGTGAGCAATTGGTAGGCGCTATTCAGTTCGCGCGCCCGCGTCGAACCACTGCTTGATGGCCAGCCGCTCCGCCTCGGTGATACCGGTCGCGTTGTTCATGGGCATCAGCCGCGTGACCACGGCCTGCTGGTAGACCTGCGTCGCATGCTGCTTGACGGCCCCGGGTGAATCGAGGCGCACATTCTTCATCTGCAGCTGTGCACCGTGGCACTGGTAGCAGCGCTGGGCCAGGATGGGTTGCACCTTGTCATAACCGGAGCCGGATGAGACGGCGGCCGGTGCAGCCGCGGCAATGGGCGCGGGTTTCATCCAGACGATCACACCGATGATCACAGCGACACCCGCCAGCGCATACGCCAGCGGGTGCCGGTTGCGGCCCAGCTTGTAGCCGTGGCGCAGCACAAAGAACTGGCGTATCGCCGCGCCGGCCAGCATCATGAGGATCAGCACCAGCCAGTTTTGCGGATGGCTCCAGGTGAAGCTGTAGTGGTTGCTGAGCATGGCGAACAGCACCGGCAGCGTGAAGTAGGTGTTGTGCACGCTGCGCTGCTTGCCGCGCTGGCCGTGCACCGGGTCCACCGCCTCACCGGCCTTGATGGCGGCCACCACCTTGCGCTGGCCGGGGATGATCCAGAAGAACACATTGGCGCTCATGGCGGTCGCCATCATCGCGCCCACCAGCAGAAAGGCCGCGCGCCCGGCAAACCAGTGGCAGGCCAGCCAGGATGCGATGCAGACCAGCACGGCGACCAATGCGCCCACGATGGCGTCGCCATTTTTGCCCCTGCCGAACAGCTGGCAGATGCCGTCGTACAGCATCCAGAAGATCACGAAAAAAGACAGCGCCACGCCGGCCGCCGCGCCGGGCGACCAGTTCATCAGCGATTTGTCGACCAGGTAGGTGCCGGCGTTCCAGAGATAGGACACCGTGAACAGCGCAAAGCCCGACAGCCAGGTGCTGTAGCTTTCCCAGTAAAACCAGTGCAGGTGGGCCGGCAGCTGCGGCGGCTTGACGGCGAATTTGACTGGGTGGTAAAACCCGCCGCCGTGCAYGGCCCAGAGCTCGCCACTGACGCCCTGTTTCTTGAGGTCTTCATCAACCGGCGGCGTGAGGCTGCTGTCGAGGAAGACGAAGTAAAACGAGGAGCCGACCCAGGCGATGGCGGTGATGACGTGGACCCAGCGCAGCAGCAGGTTGGCCCAGTCCAGGAGGTAGCTTTCCATATCTCTCAACCCTTGCGGCGCCCGTGCGGGCACCGCGATTTCAGCCTGCTCACCACTGCGGGCGCTGTAAGCAGAAAACGGGTCACGAACAAAAGAAGCGGGGCTTGATGTTTGAGGCCCTGCTTCCCGGCTCCGCTGCGACCTGGTGTTGGGAGTTTATCGGCTTTGCCGACGGGCGCAAGCTCAGCCCGCATCGATGCTCTGCAACAACTGCGCCGCAACAGCGACGGCAATGACTTCCGGCTCCTTGCCTGTGATGCCGGGCACGCCTATCGGACAAGTCACATGCGCGAGTTCAGCCGGCGTGAAGCCCCTGGCCTCCAGCCGGTGCCTGAAGGCCGCCCATTTGGTCTTGCTGCCGATCAGCCCCATGTAAGGCAAGTCGCCCTGCTCACGCTGGCGCTTGAGGCAGGCGGCCACGATGTCCAGGTCTTCCGCATGGCTGAAGCTCATGACCAGCACGCGCGACCGCGGCGCCAGGCCCGGCACGGCGTCCTGCACCGGCTCTGAATGCTCGCACACCACACGCGGCGGCACGCTGTCCGGGAACACGCCGTCACGGCTGTCTATCCAGGTCAGCGCGAACGGCAGGGGTGCGAGCACCTGGGCGAGCGCATGGCCGACATGGCCGCCGCCGAACAGCGCCACCGGCGTGAGCCGTGGCGCATCCAGCCGCAGCGCTAGCGCCGCCGCATCGCCGGCCTCCACCCGCTCGAAGCGCAGCTGCACCACACCGCCGCAGCACTGGCCCAGCGACGGGCCCAGCGCCACGCGCTGCGGCTCAACTTCGTGCGGAGCATCGCCTTTTTCCAGCAGCGTGCGAGCTTTGGTGATGGCCTCGTATTCGAGGTGGCCGCCGCCTATGGTGCCCACGATGGCATCGGCGAACACGGCCATCCAGGTGCCCGCCTCCCGCGGGACCGAGCCCTGTGTTTCGGCCACCCGCACCAGCACCGCCGGCGCTGTGGCCAGGCGGGCCAGCAGGGCGTCAAGTAACAAACCGGTGTTGCAGGAAACCATTGGTGACGTGTTGAAAGCGTAAGAAAACGGAATAGTCGGCAAAATGAGACCTTAGCACCACCCGGCCGGCGCGCGGTCTCCGCGCATGATGGCGGGTATACGCAAAACCCCATGAGCCGGCCCCAAGAGGCCCAGAGAGGCAAACCATGACAAGACCAGAGATGCCTTCTTCCCCTTCTACTTCAACTTCTTCTTCCGCCCCGCGGCGCTTCTGGCTGATGGCCCTGCTGTCCGCGGCCGGGGCCGCCATCGTGAGCGCCTGCAAAACCGCCCCCGACGCCACGCCCGCGCCCGGACCCGCCAAGGCGCCGGACACCCCGGTGATCGGCCCCATCGCGGGCCCCCAGGGCTCGGCCCGGAGCTCCAGCGCCTCCACGCCGCGCGCCTACCGCGAAGACGGCGCCACGCACATCTACGGCCTCAATTCAGACCGCGTCTACAAAGGCCGCATGCCGCCGCTGCTGTATGCCGTCGGTGTGCTGAATGTGGAGATCGACCGCGCCGGCCGCGTGACCCGCCTGGACTGGATGCGCGCGCCGCGCCAGGCGCCCGAAGTGATGGCCGAAATCGAGCGCACCGTCCAACAGGCCTCGCCCTTCCCAGCGCCCACCCGCATGGGCAAAGTGGTTTACACCGACACCTGGCTGTGGCACAAGAGCGGCAAGTTCCAGCTGGACACGCTCACAGAAGGACAGGACTGACTAAGGCCCCGACTGCTGCAGGTATTCCGTTTTTATCTTCGGCTATTGGCTGTTTGCATTCCGCTCCCACCCCTTGTGGATGCGCCGAGGAGCGCAGGGCCAGACGGATCAGGGATCGCGTTGTCTGAGCCGAAGGCGAGTTTAGCGAGACCCCGGCTGGACCGAGCACCGCAGGCTGCCCGCAGCGAAGCGGAGGGACGCAGCAACCAGGGTCGCCTTTTGGTATTCGCATAACTTCGCTTCGCGAAGTGAGCGAATCCCCACTGCGTGACCTTTTGCTTACTTTGCTTTTGGCGAAGCAAAAGAAAAGTGAGTTGCCGCCGGGCAACCCCCGGCCCCGGAACCCAAACCAACACCTGCGCCCATTAATCTATCTTGAGATTCTGCGTTTTAACGACGTTCACCCACGCCCGGTAATCCGCCTCAATGAACTGACCAAGCTGCGCAGGCGTTCCCGGCGCGGCGTCCACAGCGTCGGCCTTGAAACGGGCCAGCACGTCGGGCATGGCCACGATCTTGTTGATGGCGGCGTTCAGGGTGTTGACGACGGCGGGCGGCGTGCCGGCGGGCGCGGCCAGCGCGAAGTAGTTCAGCACGTCAAAGCCCTTCAGGCCGGACTCCGCCATGCTGGGCACGTCGGGCAAGGCGCTGGAGCGTTTGGCGCTGGTCACGGCCAGCGGCTTGACGCTGCCGTTCTTGATGAAGGGCAGCAGCGCGGGAATGGTGCCGGTCACGAGCTGGATCTGCCCGCCGATCATGTCCATGGTGGCCGGCGCCACGCCGCGATACGGGATGTGCGTGATGAAGGTGCCGGTGCGGGCTTTGAGCGATTCCAGCACCAGGTGGTTGACACCGCCCGAGCCGGCGGAGCCATAGTTGAGCGCGCCGGGTTTCTGCCTGGCCAGCGCGATCAGCTCTTTCATGTTGTTGGCCGGCAGCTGCTTGTTGGCGGCCCAGACCAACGGGCCGCTGGCGATCATGCCGACCGGCGTGAACTGGCGCAGCGGGTCGTAGTTGGCGCTGGGCAGCGAGGCCGCCACCGTGGTGAAAGGCGATGCCACCAGCAGCAGCGCGTAGCCGTCGGCCGGCGCCTGCGCCACAAACTGCGTGCCGATGGCGCCCGAAGCGCCCGCGCGGTTGTCGACCACAAAGGTTCCGCCCAGGACTTCACCGAGCTTTTGCGCGATCAGCCGCCCCATCGCGTCGGTGCCGGCGCCGGGCGCGAAGGGCACGACGATCTTGACGGGACGTTCAGGATAAGCGGCGGTGTTGGAAGAAGGGCCTTGTGCCAGCGCGGTGCAAGCCATCAGGGTGGCGACGGTGCCTGCAGACAACAGCAGGGCTTGGCGGCGGCTCAGCGCGCCCATCGGCTTGACGTTCATGGGGGAAGAGGCTCAGTAGTAAAAAGGGCTGATTGTTCCCGACCCGCATGACGCCCTCATGACACAGGCTCACCGACGGTTCAACTGCCCCGATAAGTGGAGTAGCTCCAGGGGCTCACCAGCAAAGGCACGTGGTAATGCGCGGTGATGTCGGCCACGCCGAAGTCCAGGCTGACCTGGTCCAGAAAGGCCGGCTCTGGCAGCGCCACGCCGCGCGCCTTGAAGTAATCCGCAACGTCAAACACCAGGCGGTAAGTGCCCGCTTTCAAATTGCTGCTGTCGTACAGCGGTCCGTCCGGGCTACGGCCGTCATCGTTCAGTGTGAAGGCTTTCACCAGCGTGGCCTGGCCCGCCCGGGTTGTGTACAGCGACACCTTCATGCCACCCGCAGGTAAGCCATGCATCGTGTCCAGTACATGTGTGCTCAAGCCCATGGCGTTCCTTGGTAATAGTTGGGGGAGCCGCTCAAAAACCCTCCCGGCGTTGTTGCAGCCGCCTTGCCGTGCTGTAGCACTGTCTGCGGCGTCGCGCCTAGCCAGGACCGCTTCGCTGGGTTTGTGAGCAGCTCTTGGTTTTAATTTCGGTTTACCAAAAGTGTATACAGTTTTTGGGTTTACGGCTATCATGCGCCGATGGAACCATCGACCACCCATGCCATTGTCGAGGCGCTGACCAAGGCCATTGTGGAGCACAGGCTGCACCCGGGCACCAAGCTGGCGGAACAAAAACTCGCCGACCATTTCGGTGTCTCGCGCACGCTGGTGCGACAGGCGCTGTTCCAGCTTTCRCAAAACCGACTGATACGCCTGGAGCCCGCGCGCGGCGCCTTTGTGGCCGCTCCCTCGGTAATGGAAGCGCGCCAGGTGTTTGCCGTGCGCCGCATGCTGGAAGCCGAAATGACGCGTGCCTTTGTGCGCGAGGTCACACCCGCGAAGATCAAGGCGCTCAAGGAACACGTGGCCCAGGAAAAAGCCGCGCTTGACATTGGCGACGTGCCCGGCCGCAATGAGCTGCTGGGCGACTTCCACGTGCGCATGGCCGAGCTCATGGGCAATGAAGTGCTGGCGCAAATGCTGGGCGAGCTGATCTCGCGCTGCGCGCTGATCACGCTGATGTACCAGACGGCCAGCGCCGCCGAGCACTCCAACGACGAGCACGCCGAAATCGTCAAGGCCCTGGCCGCCAAGGACGAGGCCCTGGCCGTGCGCCTGATGACCGAACACCTGCTGCACGTCGAGGAAAACCTGGCCTTCGACCGCAAGGTGCCGACCAACGACATTTCGATGGCTTTGTCATGAACAACAAAATTTTCGCCGGGCCGCCCCAAGAAAATTTAGCCCCCTCGGGGGGCAGCGTAGTACGCGAAGCGACAAGCGTGGGGGCAACATATCCACGCGACCTCGTCGGCTACGGCCGGAATCCGCCGCAGGCCAACTGGCCCGGCAAGGCCCGCATCGCCGTGCAGTTCGTGCTCAATTACGAAGAAGGCGGCGAGAACTCGGTGCTGCACGGCGACGCCGGTTCCGAGCAATTTTTGTCCGAGATGGCCAACCCGCCCAGCTTTGCCGACCGCCACCTGAGCATGGAAGGCATTTACGAATACGGCTCGCGCGTGGGCGTGTGGCGCATCCTGCGCGAATTTGAAAAGCGCGGGCTGCCGCTGACCGTCTTCGGCGTCGGCATGGCCTTGCAGCGCCACCCCGAGGTGGCCGCAGCCTTCACCGAGCTCGGCCACGAGATCGCCTGCCACGGCTGGCGCTGGATCAACTACCAGCAGGTCGACGAGGCCACCGAACGCGAACACATGCGCCTGGGCCTGGACGCGATCGAAAAACTCACCGGCACGCGCCCGCTGGGCTGGTACACCGGCCGCGACAGCCCCAACACGCGCCGCCTGGTGGCCGACGACGGCCGGCTCGAATACGACAGCGACTACTACGGCGACGAGCTGCCCTTCTGGACCGAGGTGGCGCGAACCGACGGCGCCGTGGTACCCCGGCTGGTCGTGCCCTACACGCTGGACACCAACGACATGCGCTTCGCCCTGCCCCAGGGCTTCGCGCAGGCCGAGGACTTTTTTATCTACCTGCGCGACAGCTTCGACGCGCTGTATGCCGAGGGCGATGAGTCGCCCAAAATGCTCAGCATAGGCATGCACTGCCGCCTGCTGGGCCGCCCCGGCCGCATCGTGGCATTGCAGCGTTTCCTCGACCATGTGCAGAAGCACGACCGCGTCTGGGTCTGCCGCCGCATCGACATCGCCCGCCACTGGCAGGCCACCCACCCCCACACGCCCCGGCAGGAAAACTGAACATGGCCATCACCCTTGAACAGGTCAACACCGCGCCGCGCGACCAGGCGCTGCAGCTACTGGACGGGCTTTACGAGCACTCGCCCTGGGTCGCTGAAAAAGCACTCGACGCCCGCCCCTTCCGTTCGCTGGCGCAGCTCAAGCACGCGATGGCCCAGGTGCTGCGCGCGGCCGGCAGGGATGCCCAGGTCAAGCTCATCCAGGCGCATCCCGAACTGGCCGGCAAGGCCATGGTGAGCAAAAACCTCACGGCRGAATCCTCCCACGAACAGGGCAAGGCCGGCCTCACCGATTGCACGACCGAAGAGTTCGCCACGCTGCAAAAGCTGAACGCCGACTACAACGCCAAGTTCAGTTTCCCCTTCATCCTCGCGGTGCGCGGCCCGCGCGGTACCGGCCTGGGGCGGCAACAGATCATCGACACCTTCGCGCGCCGCCTGCAGAACCATCCCGACTTCGAGCTGCAGGAGAACCTGCGCAACATCCACCGCGTGGTGGAACTCAGGCTCAACGACAAGTTCGCCGCCACGCCCGCGCTGGGCAACGACGTCTGGGACTGGCATGAAGCGATGTCGCAGTACAGCGACCCGGGCTATCTTGAAAAAGGCCAGCTCACGGTGACCTACCTGACCGAGGCGCACCGCGCCTGCGCGGCCTTCATCAGCGGCACCATGCGGGACTGCGGCTTTGACGAGGTGGGCATTGATGCGGTGGGCAATGTGGTGGGCGTCTACAAGGCCTCGGCGCCGGGCGCCAAGACCCTGCTCACCGGCAGCCATTACGACACCGTGCGCAACGGCGGCAAGTACGACGGCCGGCTCGGCATCTTCGCGCCCATGGCCTGTGTGCGCGAGTTGCACCGCCAGGGCAAGCGCCTGCCTTTCAACATCGAGGTCGTGGGCTTTGCCGAGGAGGAAGGCCAGCGCTACAAGGCGACCTTCCTCGGTTCCGGCGCGCTGATCGGCGACTTCAAGCCCGAGTGGCTGGACCAGAAGGATGCCGACGGCATCACCATGCGCGAGGCCATGCGGAACGCCGGCCTGAAACCTGAAGACATCGGCAACATCAAACGC
Organism: Polaromonas sp. P1_G2; assembly: GCF_056405515.1. Lineage (NCBI taxonomy): Bacteria > Pseudomonadati > Pseudomonadota > Betaproteobacteria > Burkholderiales > Comamonadaceae > Polaromonas > Polaromonas sp. P1_G2. Next base: position 5,090 of record NZ_JBFUBY010000017.1, on the reverse strand, counting down.
GAGGCCGGCAACTACCTGGGTTTTGTCGAAGTTCACATCGAGCAAGGCCCGGTGCTCAACGAACTCGATCTGCCGCTGGGCATCGTGACGTCGATCAACGGCAACGTGCGCTACCTCTGCGAGATCACCGGCATGGCCAGCCACGCCGGCACCACGCCCATGAACCGCCGCCGCGACGCGGCCGCCGCTACCGCCGAACTGCTGCTCTACGTGGAGCGCCGCGCCGCGCAAGACGGCGATTCCGTCGGCACCGTCGGCATGCTGCAGGTGCCCAGCGGCTCCATCAACGTGGTGCCCGGGCGCTGCCTGTTCTCGCTGGACCTGCGCGCGCCCGTCGACGCGCAGCGCGACGCGCTGGTGGCCGACGTGCTGGCCGAGCTCAAAACCATTTGTGAACGCCGCGGCGTGCACTTCACGACCGAACTCACCGAACGCGCCGCCGCCGCGCCCAGCGCGCCGGCCTGGCAGCAGCGCTGGGAGCGCGCGGTCGATTCGCTGGGCGTGCCTTTGCATGCCATGCCCAGCGGCGCCGGCCACGACGCCATGAAGCTGCACAAGGTGATGCCGCAGGCCATGCTCTTTGTGCGCGGCCAGAACTCCGGCATCAGCCACAACCCGCTGGAAAGCAGCACCAGCGACGACATCGAGCTTGCGATCCAGGCCTTCACCCATCTGCTCACCCATCTCGCGCCCTGACCACCATGACCTTTTCCACCGATTACGCCCGGCTCGACAGCTGGATAGACGCCCATTTCGACGAGGAAACCGCCTTCCTCCAGCAGTTGATACGCGTGCCCACCGACACGCCGCCCGGCAACAACGCGCCGCATGCCGAACGCACCGCCGACCTCATCAAGGCCTTCGGCTTCGAGGCCGAAAAGCATCCCGTGCCTGAAGCCGATGTGCGTGCTTACGGCATGGAATCCATCACCAACCTGATCGTGCGGCGACAGTACGGCAACAAGGGCGAAGGCAAAACCATCGCCCTCAACGCCCACGGCGACGTGGTGCCACCCGGCGAAGGCTGGACAAAAGACCCCTACGGCGGCGAGATCGTGGACGGCAAGATTTACGGCCGCGCCTCGGCTGTCAGCAAATGCGATTTTGCGAGCTTCACCTTCGCCGTGCGCGCGCTCGAAGCGCTGGGCGCGCCGCTCAAGGGCGCGGTCGAGCTGCACTTCACCTATGACGAAGAATTCGGCGGCGAGATGGGCCCGGGCTGGCTGCTCAAGCAGGGCTTGACCAAACCCGACCTGCTGATCGCGGCCGGCTTCTCGTATGAAGTCGTCACCGCCCACAACGGCTGCCTGCAGATGGAAGTCACGGTGCACGGCAAGATGGCCCATGCCGCGATCCCAGACACCGGTGTCGATGCGCTGCAGGGCGCGGTGCACATCCTCAACGCACTCTATGCGCAGAACACGCTCTACCAGCAGGTCACCTCCAAGGTCGAGGGCATCAAACATCCCTACCTCAATGTGGGCCGCATCGAAGGCGGCACCAACACCAACGTGGTGCCCGGCAAGGTGATGTTCAAGCTGGACCGCCGCATGATCCCCGAGGAGAACCCGGCCGAGGTCGAGGCCAATATCCGCAAGGTGATTGCCGATGCCGCGGCCGAACGCAAAGGCATCACCATCGACATCAAGCGCCTGCTGCTGGCCAATTCCATGCGGCCGCTGCCCGGCAACCAGCCTCTGGTCGAGGCCATCCAGAAACACGGCGAGGCTTTGTTCGGCCAGAAGATCCCGGCCATGGGCACGCCGCTCTACACCGACGTGCGCCTGTACGCCGAAGCCGGCATTCCCGGCGTGATCTACGGCGCCGGCCCGCGCACCGTGCTCGAATCGCATGCCAAGCGCGCCGACGAACGCCTGGAACTCGAAGACCTGCGCCGCGCCACCAAGGTGATTGCGCGCACGCTGCGCGACCTGCTGGCCTGAGCTGACTGCACGATGCCCCCGCTTCGGGGGTAATCACGGACGGAAAAATCCGCAAAAGCGGCGAGCCCGGCGCGACTTTCGCCGAAAATAGGCCGCACGCCGTGCCGGCGAGGGTGTTTCGTCCCCTCGCCCCCTTTACCCGAAAAGCACGGCATTGTTTTTGCTATCCCTTCCGTAGCTCCCGCTACCGCTTCTTCGAGGCGGCCAGTGCTCACTTTTTTGGCCCAGGACCACCCCATGACCCACCGCATGCCCTTGTTTTCCGCCGCGCAACTCGCCAGGGCCGCCGGCCTGCTCGCCGCCACCGCGGCCTTCAGCCTCGCCCATGCGCAGAACACGCCCATCAAGTTCCAGCTCGACTGGCGCTTTGAGGGCCCGGCCGCCCTCTTCCTCACGCCGGTGGCCAAGGGCTACTTCAAGGCCAACAAGCTGGACGTGACGGTGGACGCCGGCAACGGCTCGGGCGGCGCGGTCACGCGCGTAGCCTCGGGCACCTACGACATGGGTTTTGCCGACCTGGCCTCGGTCATGGAGTTCCATGCCAACAACCCTGACGCGCCCAACAAGCCTGTCGCCGTGATGATGGTCTACAACAACACGCCGGCCTCGGTCATGGCGCTCAAGAAGTCGGGCATCAAGACCCCGGCCGACCTCAACGGCAAAAAAATGGGCGCCCCGGTGTTCGACGCCGGCCGCCGTGCCTTCCCGGTCTTTGCCAAGGCCAACAAGATCACCGGCTTCCAGTGGGTCACCATGGACCCGCCGCTGCGCGAAACCATGCTGGCGCGCGGCGACGTCGATGCCATCACCGGCTTCACCTTCACCTCGCTGCTCAACCTCGAGGCGCGCGGCGTCAAGGCCGAGGACGTGGTGGTGCTGCCCTATGCCGACTTCGGCGTGAAGCACTACGGTAACGTCGTCATCGCCTCGCCCAAGCTCATCAAGGAGAACCCGGCCGCCGTCAAAGCCTTCCTGCAGGCCTTCACCAAGGGCGTGAAAGACGTTGTGGCCGACCCTGCCGCCGCGATTGAATTCGTCAAGGCGCGCGACGGCATCATCAACGTGCCGCTGGAAGTGCGCCGCCTGCGCCTGGCGATAGACACCGTGGTCAACAGCCCCGACGCACGCGCCGAGGGCTTCGGCCAGGTCAAAGCCCCTCGCCTCACGCTGATGGCCTCGCAGGTCTCCGACGCCTTCGGCACCAAGACCCGCGTCGACCCCGCGCTGGTGTGGAACGGCTCCTTCCTGCCCACGGCGACTGAACTCAATGTGCTGCCAGTTCCCAAGAAATAAGCATGTCCCTGGCCACTGCCGACAACCCTCATTTCGTTGATTTCCGCGACGTCTGGCTCGCCTACAACGACGAGCTGCTCGCGCGCAAACAGTTTTCCGTCGAGGCCATAGACCTGCAGGTGCGGCAAGGCGAGTTCATCGCCATCGTCGGGCCTTCGGGCTGCGGCAAGTCCACCTTCATGAAGCTCGCCACCGGCCTGAAGATGCCTTCGGCGGGCCGCATCCTGATCGACGGCCGGCCCGTGACCGGGCCGCTCAAGATCTCGGGCATGGCCTTCCAGGCGCCGTCGCTGCTGCCCTGGCGCACCACGGTCGGCAATGTGCTGCTGCCGCTCGAGATCGTCGAGCCCTACCGCAGCCAGTTCAAGGCCAAGCGCAAGGAGTTCGAGGAACGCGCACGGCGCTTGCTGCAAAAGGTCGGCCTGGCCGGTTATGAAGACAAGTTCCCCTGGCAGCTCTCGGGCGGCATGCAGCAGCGCGTGAGCATCTGCCGGGCTCTGATCCACGAGCCCAAGATGCTGCTGCTCGACGAGCCCTTCGGCGCGCTCGACGCCTTCACGCGCGAAGAGTTGTGGTGCATCCTGCGCGACCTCTGGACCGAGCAGCGCTTCAACGTAATCCTGGTCACGCATGACCTGCGCGAGTCGGTGTTCCTGGCCGACACGGTGTATGTGATGAGCAAAAGCCCGGGCCGTTTTGTCGTCAGGCGCGAAATCGACCTGCCGCGCCCGCGCGACCTGGAAGTCACCTACACCCGCGAATTCAGCGACATCGTGCACGAGCTGCGCGGCCACATAGGCGCGATGCGCGGCGGAGCGCAACCGTGAACATGAACAACAAACAACTCGAACGCTGGGCGCCGTGGCTGCTGCTGGCGCTGGTGGTGGCACTGTGGCAGGCCGCGTGCGCGGGTTTCTCGGTGCCCGAGTTCATCTTCCCGGCGCCGCTGGCCATCGCCCAGGCCATGGCCGAATTCGCCGGCCCGATTGCCGAAGCCGCCTGGAAAACCTTCTGGGTCACGATGGTCGGCTTTGGCCTGTCCATCGTCGTCGGCGTGCTGCTGGGTTTCCTGGTCGGTTCATCGCGCCTGGCCTATGCGGCGGTCTATCCGCTGCTGGTGGCCTTCAATGCCGTGCCGAAAGCGGCGATTGTCCCCATCCTGATTGTCTGGTTCGGCATAGGCATTGGCCCCGGCATCCTGACCGCCTTCCTGATCTCGTTTTTCCCCATCACCGTCAACATGGCCACCGGCCTGGCCACGCTGGAGCCCGAACTGGAAGACGTGCTGCGCGTGCTAGGCGCCAAGCGCCGTGACGTGCTCATCAAGGTCGGCCTGCCGAGGTCCATGCCCTACTTTTTCGCCTCGCTCAAGGTGTCCATCACGCTGGCTTTTGTCGGTACGGTGCTGGCCGAGATGACAGCCGGGGATTCGGGGATTGGCTATCTCATGCAGAGTGCCGGGTCGCAGCAACGRCTGGCGTTGGCGTTTGCCGGGCTGGTGGTGATTGGGGCTATGGCGATGGCTATGTATGAGTTGTTTAGTTATGTTGAGAAGCATACGACCGGGTGGGCGCATCGGGGGTCACAGGCTGGCTGAAGTGTCCGGCCTTGCTCCGGCGGTGCGCTCTCTGCTGAGGGTTGCTGGCCGGGGTTGCCCGGCGGCAAGTAACTTTCTTTTGCTTCGCCAAAAGAAAGTCACCAAAGAAAAGGCGACCCGCAGTCTGGGTCCCTACGCTTCGCTACGGGCAACCTGCGGTGCTCGAGCCAAGCGGGGTCTGGCTAAACTCGCCTTCGGCTCAAACAACGCCAGCCCTGATCCGCTTGTCTCTGCGCTCCTCGGCCCAGCCAGGACGG
>NZ_JBFUBY010000016.1:0-46338 GCF_056405515.1 Polaromonas sp. P1_G2 | reverse complement strand
GGCATCGCGCGACCAATGGCCACCAGCAGGCGGCCGCACTTTTCGGGTGCGGCGCCTGTTCAATGCCCCTGGAGATGACCATGCCAACCCGTTCAAACCCACGTATCCATTCGATAACAGCCATCACCGTGCTATCCATGAGCTGCGGCGCCTTGGCGGCGCAAGACGCCTGCACCGCCCAATCGGGGCCGGCCATCACCCCGGTGATGGAGCTCTACACCTCCGAGGGCTGCAGTTCCTGCCCGCCCGCCGACAAATGGCTGTCCTCGCTCAAGGGCTCCGGCATGGTGGTGCAGGCTTTTCACGTCGGCTATTGGGACTACATCGGCTGGGTCGACCGCTTCGCCGCGCCGGCCTACACCAAACGCCAGCACGAAGTCGCCGCCCGCAACAGCTTGCGCAGTGTCTACACCCCGCAGGCAGTGCTCAACGGCAAAGATTTGCCCGCCTGGGGGCCCAGGCCGCCCGGCGGCAAGGAGCCGGCACGCGCCGCCATCGTACTGACGCAGCTGGGCGCCGACCAGTTTGAAGCCGTGGTGACCCCTGTGGCCGAGCGGCAGCTGTCGCCTTCGTGGTCGGCCTACTGGACCGTCACCGAACACGGCCACAACTCCAAAGTGCAGGCCGGCGAAAACACCGGCGCCTTCCTCAAGCACGACTTCGTGGTGCGCCAGTACACCCAGGCGGGCGACTACAAAAGCGAGGGTGCCCCGCCGCAAAAGCTCAGCTTCCGCAGCATCGCCGCCACGCCCGGCCATGAACGCCAGGTCAACCTCGTGGTGTTTGACCCCAAGACCGGCAAGACCCTGCAGGCCGTGAGCCTGCAATGCCCCGCCTGAAGACTTTGTGATCAGGTCCGGCGGGCCTGCCGCACAATGGCGCAATGGAATCCTCGTCCGCGCCCTCTTCTCCGCCGCCGCCGGGCCTGCGCCCGCCTGAGGCCGCCGACTACCTGGCGCTGGGCAGCTGGGTCAAGGACGCCGACACCTGCCTGCGCTGGGCCGGCCCCAAGCTGAAATATCCGTTCAAGCCGGCACGGCTCTCGAAATTGCTCGCTGAGCCCGGTGCCCACAGTTTTGTGATGAGCCGAGGCTCGGCGGCCCCGGCCCTGGGCTTTGGGCAGTTCTGGGTGCGTGATCCCGGTGTGGCGCACCTGGCCCGCATCATCCTGGCGACCGCCGCGCGCGGCCAGGGCCTGGGGACCACGCTGTGCGAGTTGCTGATGGCCGAGGCCGCTCGTACCACCGGCGCAAGCGCCTTCACCTTGCGTGTCTACCGCGACAACGACCCGGCGCTGGCCATTTACGAGCGCCTGGGTTTTGTGGGGGTGCCGGGCCTGTCGGATGTGCGGGTTCTTGCCATGCGCAAGGAATCCCAGGCTGCCACCGTTCGCTAAACTGTGGCGCATGCCCTACTCCCGCCCCGCGCGCCCTCTTCGCGCATGATGTCCCTGTTCCTCAAATGCCTGCTGGGCGCGCTGGCCGTGCTGCTGATCGCCCTGCTGTCCAGGTCGCGCAACTTTGTCATCGCCGGCCTGGTGCCTCTGTTCCCCACCTTCGCGCTGATCGCCCATTACATCGTGGGCAGCGAACGCCATGCCGCCGACCTGCGCGCCACCGCACTCTTCGGCCTGTGGTCGCTGCTTCCCTATGCGGCCTATTTGCTCACGGTCTACTGGCTCAGTATCCGCGCCTCGCTGACGGTGACGCTGGCCGCCGCCACACTGGCATGGGTCGTGGCAGCCGGCGCATTGCTGCTGGGCTGGAGCCGCGCCTACCCCACATGAAATGAAAGCTGCATGAACAGGCTCAAAAAAATACTGCGGGGATTGTTGCTGGCTTCCGTCGCGCTGTTCCTGCTTTTCGAGGAATGGGGCTGGGAGCCACTGGCCGCCGCCTTCGCGGCGCTGGGCCGGCTACCGTGGTGGGCGCGGCTGGAACGCTTCATCACACGCCTGCCGCCCTGGGCTGCGCTGCTGGCCTTCGGCGTTCCCGTGCTCGCACTGATCCCCCTCAAGCTGTTGGCGCTTTACCTCTTCGGCCAGGGCCACATCACCACAGGCCTGGGCTTGATTCTTGCTGCGAAACTGGCGGGAACGGCGATGGCGGCCCGCCTGTTCCAGCTCACGCAGCCGGCGCTGATGCGCATGGCCTGGTTCGCCCGGCTTTACACACCCTGGAAGGCATGGAAAGACAAGGTCATCGCGCAGGCCAGGGCCTCCTGGGCCTGGCGCGTGGCGCGCCGCTTGAAGGGCCGGGTCAAGCTGGCGGGCGCCAGGCTGCTGGCGGCGCTCAAAGCCGCGCTGTCATGATGAAGGTTCAAGCTCACTGAAACTTTTCGCACCATGTTCGACATCCTCAAAACCCCTCTGTACATACGCCTCTCGCCGTTTCGCCTGACGGTGCGCAACGTCAAGACGGGCGAGTTCATCTCCGAAGTGCCCGAGATCGCCATCTCACGGGGACCCAAGCCCAAGGTGCTGGGTGCCGGCGACGAGGCGGCGCCTTATAAGTCCAGCAAGTCGGCCGAGGTGCTCAATCCTTTCAGCCACCCGCGCTCCCTGGTGTCCAACTTCACCGCGGGCGAGCAGGTACTCAAGGCCTTTGTGAAGAGGCTGACCAAGGCCCACGCCTTCGCCGCGTCGCCCCGCATGGTGTTTCATCCCCAGAGTGAGCCTGCCGGTGGTTTCACACAGATAGAAATCAGGGCTTTGCACGAGATGGCCCTGGGCGCCGGCGCCGTGGAAGTCACGATCTGGCAGGGCCAGGACCTGACGGACGAACAGGTGCTGTCGCGCAACTACCCGCCCACGGGCCGGGTACTCGAGTGAAAGCCGGGCCCGCGGACTTGCGCGCGTTGACCCGCGCATTTCCGCATGCAGGCCGGCTGGAACGGATTTTCCTGCGGCCTGCTCGGCGTGTTCCAGTGCTCGCCGTGGAAAGCGCCCTGGCAATCACAGGCCGCGGCCTTGAAGGTGACCGCTACGCCACCGGTGCGCAGGGCGGCAAACGCCAGGTCACCTTGGTGCAGGCCGAACACCTTCCCGTGCTGGCTTCCCTGGCCCGGCGGGAAGCGGTGGGCGCCGCGGACCTTCGCCGCAACCTTGTGGTGGCCGGCCTGAACCTGCTGGCGGCCAGATCGCTGTTCAAGGACCAGCCCATGGTGCTGCGCATAGGCCCCGTGGTGCTGGAGATCACCGGCCCCTGCGAGCCTTGCTCGCGCATGGACGAAGTGCTGGGCGCCGGCGGCTACAACGCCATGCGCGGCCATGGCGGACTGACGGCGCGGGTGCTGCAGGGCGGCCTGTTGCGGGTGGGCGACGCGGTGCTGTGTGAGCCGGGCTGAACGTGTTGCGCTAGCCTGATGGCTCAAACCGTGTGCCGGTATGGGTATTGGGCATAGGTCATACTGGCCTGCCATCCACTCCCTGCCCTGCCGCCTCCATGACTAAAACCTCGGTCGACAAGCACAAAATCAAATTCCTGCTGCTCGAGGGCATACACCCCTCCGCCGTGGAAGTTCTCAAGGCCGCGGGTTATTCCAATATTGAAAGCCTGTCCGGCGCCCTGCCCGACGACGAACTCAAGGCCAAGATCGCCGACGTGCATTTTGTCGGCATACGCTCGCGCACCCAGCTCACGGCCGAGGTGTTCGCCCAGGCCGGCAAGCTCGCCGCCGTCGGCTGCTTTTGCATAGGCACCAACCAGGTCGACCTGGTCGCGGCGCGCGAGCGCGGCATCGCAGTCTTCAATGCGCCTTTCTCCAATACCCGCTCCGTAGCCGAACTGGTGCTGGCCGAGGCGATTTTGCTGCTGCGCGGCGTGCCTGAAAAAAGCGCGGTCGCGCACCGCGGCGGCTGGCTCAAGTCGGCCGAGAACGCCTATGAGATCCGCGGCAAGACCCTGGGCATCGTCGGCTACGGCTCCATCGGCACGCAGCTCTCGGTGCTGGCCGAGGCGCTGGGCATGCACGTGGTGTTTTTCGACGTGGTGACCAAGCTTCCGCTGGGCAATGCCCGCCAGGTGGCGCAGCTCAAGGACCTGCTGGCCCAGTCCGACGTGGTGAGCCTGCACGTGCCTGAAACCCAGGCCACCCAGTGGATGATGGGCGCGGCCGAGATCGCCGCGATCAAACCGGGCGGCGTGCTGATCAATGCCTCGCGCGGCACGGTGGTCGAGATCGAGCCGCTGGCAGAAGCCCTGAAAAACAAACAACTGCTGGGCGCCGCCATCGACGTCTTCCCCGTGGAGCCACGCAGCAACAAAGACATCTTCGAGTCACCTCTGCGCGGCCTGGACAACGTGATCCTCACGCCGCACGTGGGCGGCTCCACTATGGAAGCCCAGGAGAACATCGGCATTGAGGTCGCCGAGAAACTCGTGAAGTACAGCGACAATGGCACGTCGACCTCGTCCGTCAACTTCCCCGAAGTCGCCCTGCCCGCCCATCCCGGCAAACACCGCCTGCTGCACATCCACCGCAACGTGCCCGGCGTGCTCTCGGAAATCAACAAGGTGTTCGCCAGCAACGGCATCAACATCGCCTCGCAGTACCTGCAGACGAATGAGGCCGTCGGCTACGTCGTGATCGACATCGACGCCGCGCATTCCGACATGGCGCTGGCCAAGCTGGCAGAAGTGCCGGGGACGATTCGGAGCCGCGTTTTGTTTTAAGGCCGGGGCGCCAGCCCACCCCTCCCCAGTCTTACCCCCTCTCCCCCTGGGAGAGGGTTGGGGTGAGGGCCACCTGCATGCCGAACGCGCAACAGCCTTCTTCGCGCTGAAGGCAAAGCGCCGCGAGCCATTGCAAAGACCGGCCCCTCCAGGGACGGCCATGCCCCTGCTCGCCAGCTTGAGTTCTCACCCGGCGCACTCGTCGCCTTTGGACCACTGAGGCAAAAGCGCATCCGAAAAAACATCCGCAAAAGCTGTGCTCCTGAGCACCAAGGCAGGCACGCGCATGCCCGGCCCTCCCATTGTCTTTCTATGGACAAAGAAGTGACGGTTGCTCACTCAACGCGCAGTAGCGCCCGTGAAATTCGCACTTTGGCTTGTAAGCTCCGCGCTTCCAATTCAACGCAAACCACTAACGAAACGAACTCATCTGGTCTGTCAGACTGCTTGATGGCCCTTAACGCTGAGTGACCCGCATTCCAAAATTCACTCAAAAGGAAGAACAATGGCTATCGAAGAAAATCTCGCTCTTTCGGCAATCTCATCACAACGCGCGCTTCTCATACTTCTGAGTTCATCTCTGGTTTTCATGAGCGCGGCTAACGGGCAGGCTGTCGAGGTCGGGGATAGCTGCACAGGAAAAAGCAAGTTACCTCAATCATTCATTTGTGCCGACAAACTTGTTATTGATTGCCGCAATTCAACCAACACACAAGAACAGCTTTACTGCGCAGCCAGTGAATTACAAAAGGCTGATAACGCACTTAATCGCCTTTATCAACGCGCGCTTAAAAAGCTTGAGAAGCCAAGTGACGAGTTCGCCGATTACCGGAATGCGCGAAAGGCATTCATAGAGGGTCAGCGCGCATGGGCGCGATTTAAGAAATCGGATTGTGAAGTCGCGGGATATCTGAATCTCAAGGGAAGCAGTCAATCGAGCGAAATAATCAGCTGCGAACTCGCGCACACGAAGAATCGCATCGCGGATCTCAATACCTATTTCAGACCATGACCAAAAATGCAACGCGGCAATGGCATAGCCCCTAGGTTCCGTATCAAAGAACGACTTATTGCCATGGGCCAGACGGTCTTGACGGCCGTGCAGCAAACAGCGCTGGCGCCTGTGCTTGCTGCGAACTGGCATTGAACCGGCGCCCTGCCCCGCCGCGCGCCTTCCCGGGCCGCGGGCTTACTGCGCCGGCACCTGCAAGCCCAGCAGCTCCGCCAGCGCGGCCGTCGGCAAGGCGCCTTCCTGAGACACCACCGCACCGGTCTGCGCATGGGTGCCGACGATGCTGGGAATCCCGCTAAAGCCCAGCCGGGTCATCAGCGCGGTGTTTTTGGCGACGGCGTCTTTTTGTGGGTCTATGCTGCTGGCGGCGCTGATGCCGCCGCGCCCTGCTTTCATGGAAGCCTCATGCTCGTCCATGGCGGCTACCGGGTCGCCGGAGGCCAGCAGGGTCGCGCCTTGCGCGGTGCTGGCGGCGTTGAGGATGCCGACGGGAATCCAGACAAACTTGGCCTGGGATTTGAGCGGCTTGGCGGCCTCCCACAGCACGGCGCAATGCGGGCACTGCGCGTCGAAGAAGACGTAAACGGTGCGCCTGCTCATCTGCGAGCCAGCGGTAAAACCTTTGGCCTCGGCCGCGATGGCTTCCACTGAGATGGGTGCCGCTGCGGCGGTTTTCTGCGCGGCAGTTTCGGGGGCATCGTTGCAGCCGGTGAGCAGCAAGCTGCAGGCCGCCAGCGTGGCGGCGAAAAGTGAGGGCAAGGATTTGGGCATGGTGACGGCCGTCAGTGAACGAAGACCAAGAATAGCCCAGGCGCGCTATTTCGACAGCGCGTCCGCCAATTCACCCGCCAGCATGAAGAATTCGGGCGAGCGCAGCACCGACACATGGGTAGCGTTCATGGCATAGGTCACGCGGGTCTTGAGGCCGCGGGCCTGCAGGGCCCTGGCGTAGCTTTCACTGAACAGGGGCAAGGTGTTTTCATCCTTGTTGCCGACCACCAGGCTGAGCAGCGTGCCGGACGGTACCTTTCCGGCCTCGGCCAGCGGCGACAGGCTGGTCCAGGCGCCCTTCTTGCCGGCCGAGCTGCCGCGCCACTGGCGCCAGGCGGGCACGTCACAAGGGCAGGCGGCCAGCAGGTAGGCGTCGGCGCTGCTCGGGAAACGGCCGGCCAGCAAGGCCGCCATGGCGGCGCCGCCCGAATGGCCGACCAGCAGGATCTTTTTGCCGGGGTTCAGGTTGCGCAACTGGGCCAGGGCCGCTGCGACGATGTCCACGTTTTGCGGCGTGTAATCGTCGTCGCCGGGGCGGGACTGGCCGTCCGACGTACCCAGATCGCTGCGATAGCCGGGCCGCTGGATGGCCACCGTGACGGCCTGAACTTTTTCCGCGAGCATGGCGGCCGCACCGCTGTCGGTCTTCAACTCCGTGCGCCCGCCGTTGTCGCCGTGCAGGAAAACGATGAGCACCTTGGGTGTGACGCGGGCCGAGGCCTGCGCGGGCGCCAAGGTGCGTATGACCAGGCAATGCCGGCTGTCCCCTGCCCGCTCCACGCCGTCGGCCTTTTTGCCGTCAGGGCATGTGGCTGGTTGCGCGAAGGCAGCCCATGGCAGGCTAGCCAACAGCAGGCTGACAACAAGCAGGCAAGCGCGCCGCATCAGGCGCCGCGCAAGGCGGCTTTCAGCTGCTGGCCGATCTCGGGTTTGTCGGCAAACGGGTCGGTGGGGTTGCGCGCCTGCAGCACGTCTTCGAGGCGCGTCTGCACCGAGTTGATGGCCTTGGGATGGCTGTAGATATAGAACTGGTTGCTGGCGATGGCGTCGAAGACCAGCTTTGCCACATCGGCCGCGGTGACCTTGCCGGAGCCCACGGCCTTGCCCGTCATGGCCTGCTGGATCATCTGGCTCTTGGTGGGCTTGTCGCTGGCCAGCTCGGCCGGGCGGTTGCGGTGGCTCATGCCTATGCCGGTGGCGACAAAGAAGGGACACAGGACCGAGGCGCCGACCTGGTCGGTGACCAGGCCCAGGTCCTGGTACAGGGTTTCGCTCAAGGAWACCACGGCATGCTTGCTGACGTTGTAGACGCCCATATTGGGTGGGTTCAGCAGGCCGGCCATGCTGGCGGTGTTGACGATGTGGCCTTGCCAGGCCGGGTCCTTGGCGGCGGCTTCCAGCATCATGGGCGTGAAGATGCGCACGCCGTGCACCACGCCCATGACGTTGACACCCATCACCCATTCCCAGTCCTTGAGGCTGTTTTCCCAGATCAGGCCGCCCGCGCCTACGCCGGCGTTGTTGAAGACGAAGTGCGGCGCGCCGAAGCGCTCGAACACGGCTTTGCCCATGGCTTCCATCTGCGCGGCGCTGGAAACGTCAATCTTGAAGGACAGCACCTGGGCGCCGGCGGCCTTCATTTCCGCTTCGGCCTTGTCCAGCGCATCCTGCTGCACGTCGGCCAGCACCAGGTTCATGCCGAGTTTGGCGCCCAGGCGCGCGCATTCCAGGCCGAAGCCCGAGCCCGCACCGGTCAGCACTGCCGTTTTGCCTTTGAAGTCGGTGATCATTGCGTGTCTTCCTTGATAGCTTGAATTCGAAAATTGTCCATGAGGCGTGTTGTTGCGCGTGTCACCCAGGCAACTCAGGCCAGTCAGGCACCTCGCAGCATTTCAATGTGCGGTATGCGGTCTTCGATGTAGGGCTCGCCGTTTTTCACAAAACCGTGCTGGTTGTAGAACTTCTCCAGCCGCGCCTGCGCGCCTATGCGTATGGGCTGCGGGCCCCAGTGCGCCTGCAGGCGCTCAATCGCCTCTTTCATCAGCACATGGCCGATGCCGCCGCCGCGCGCCGAAGCGTGCGTGACGACGCGGCCTATGCTGGCCTCGGCGAACTTGGCGCCGGCGGCAAAACAGCGCGCGTAGGCGGCCAGCCGGCCGTCCCGCATGCCCAGCAAATGCATGGCTTCGGTGTCGGCGCCGTCCAGGTCCTGGAAGGCGCAGGCCTGTTCAAGCACAAAGACCTCGCTGCGCAGCTGCAGCAACTCGTAAAGTTCCAGCGTGTCCAGCGCGCTGAAGGGCACAAAACGCCAGGTGATGATGCCGGTCATTCGGGGGTGGCGGCTTTCAGCGAATAGCCTATGCGCGGGAAATGCACGTGCACCGTGCCGGCGCGCGGGTCGCTGCGGCGCAGCGTGTAGTGCATGCGGGTGGCGGCGATCAGCTCGCCTTCGGTGGGCTCGGGGCCGAAGCTTTCGCTGCTGATCCGCACCTGGCTGCCCAGCGGGATGCCGTGTTCGTCCTGGAACAGGTCGTCGTGCAGCGGCGCGGGGGTGGCAGCGGCGGCCACCGCGATGGCGTCGCCGGAACTGGACTTTTCAGAACTGCCGTGGCCTATGGCGGCCATGCGGTCCATCCAGTCGAGCACGGCGGGCGTGAGCTTGAGGATGCCCGCGAGCACCGGGGTTTGCGTGCGCGTGAACCACAGCGGGTGGTACATCGCAAAATCGGCGATGCAGGGCACGTCGCCCAGCACAAAAGGCCTGTCGTCCAGCATGTCCGAGATGCGCCGCAGGTAGGACTTGTAGGCGGCCGCAGCATCGCTGGAGCGCAGGCGCGGCATGCCGAAGCTCATGGCCTTGCGGTCTTCACCGAAAGCGCGCGCGGCTTCGGGCGGCGCTTTCTCAAAAATCTGCGCCACGCCCTTGGGCTGGGTGTTGAAGGCCATGGAGGTCCAGAACAGCGTGTTGTMGGCCCAGTGGGCGAGCGTGCGCGCCAAGCCCTTGCTGGGCTCAGGGTAGACGCTGGGCATGGGCTGCAAATGCTCGAGCACGTCGCTGATCAGCGCGGTGTCGCAATAAATGTCGGCGCCGATTTGCAGGATGGGCGTCTTGCGGTAGCCGCCCGTGAGCGCCACCACGTCGGGCTTGGGCATGATCATCGGGATGATGACGGACTTCCAGGGCAGGTTTTTGTAGCCCAGCATCAGCCGCGTTTTTTCGGCGAAGGGCGACGAGGGGTAGTGGTGAAGAATCAGCTCGCTCATGGGTGTCTCCAGGATGTTTTTGTGTTGATTCAGCGGGGCATGGCCCGGGCGATGATGGCGTCGAAATCCGTGCCCGCGCCCAGCGTGCCGAAAGACTGGCCCCAGTTGCCGGCCAGGCGCGAATCGCAAAAGACGCCAAAGACGGCGGCAGGCGCCGTCTGCGCCAGCAGCGCGGCCTGCACGGCCAGCGCCACGTCCTGCGCGAGGCGGCGCGCTTCGACTTCAGTCGCCATCTCTTCGATGCGCGTGGGTAAGGCGGCGGCCAGCTTGTCCAGCGCCGGGTGTGCGCCCTTGGCGGCGGAGAGTTCCTGCGCCAGCGCTGCCACGGCGTCGGCCTTGCGCAGGGCGCGCAGCAAATCGAGTGCCATGATGTTGCCCGCGCCTTCCCAGATGGAATTGAGCGGCATCTCGCGGTAGACGCGGGCCATGATGCCTTCGCCGCCCTCCTCCACATAGCCGTTGCCGCCCAGGCATTCCATGGCCTCCTGCGCGAAGTGGCTGCCGCGTTTGCAGATCCAGAACTTGGCGACCGGCGTCAAGAGGCGCGCCATGGCGGCTTCATGCGCGTCGCCCGGGCGATCGAAGGCCCGGGCCAGGCGCATCGCCAGCGCCGTGGCGGCTTCGGATTCGAGTGCCAGGTCGGCCAGCACGTTGCGCATCAGCGGCTGCTCCACCAGCAGCTTGCCGAAGGCCTTGCGCTGCGAGGTGTGGTTCAGCGCCAGCGACAGCGCCTGCCGCATCAGCCCGCTGGTGCCCAGCGCGCAGTCCAGCCGCGTCATGGTGCCCATCTCGAGGATTTGCGGGATGCCGCGGCCCTCGCCGCCGACCAGCCAGGCCTGCGCACCTTCAAATTCCACCTCGGAGCTTGCATTGGCCTTGTTGCCGAGCTTGTCCTTGAGGCGCTGGATGCGGATGGCGTTAAGGCCGCCGTCGGGCAGCACACGCGGCAGGAAAAAGCAGCTCAGGCCGCTTTGCGTCTGGGCCAGCACCAGGAAGGCGTCGCACATGGGCGCCGAGAAAAACCATTTGTGGCCGGTGACGGCATAACGCTCACCCCAGCCGTCGAGGCCCGCGGGCTCGGCTCGCGTCGTATTCGCCCGCACATCGGAGCCGCCCTGCTTTTCGGTCATGCCCATGCCCATGGTGAGGCCGGCCTTGGCCTGCCACAGCTTGAGTTCGGGGTCGTAGGCGCGGCTGGCCAGCCTGGGGGCCCAGTCGGCGTAGATGGCCGTGTTGCCGCGCAAGGCGGGTGTGGCCGCGTAGCTCATGGAGATGGGGCACAGCGTTGAGGGTTCGAGTTCGGTGAAGAGCATGAAGCCGGCGGCGCGCCTGGCATGCGGGCTGGCTTCTTCATCACTCCAGGGCGAGCCATGCAGGCCCGCGCCCGTCGCCAGCTTCATGAGCTCGTGGTAGCTCGGGTGAAACTCCACCTGGTCCACACGCCGGCCGAAGCGGTCGTGGCTGTGCAGCACCGGCCCATGCACATTGGCCAGGCGCGCATGGGTCTGCATCGCGCTGCTGCCCAAGCTGGCGCCGAGCTGCCTCAGCCCGGCGGTGTCCAGTGCGGGCGCGTTGAACTTCAGCGCATCGCGCAGCGGCCGGTTGGTCTCGAACAGGTTGTAGTCAGCCAGCGGCGCAGGCTGGTTGAAGACTTCATGGGTGGGGTTCATCGCAAACCTCCTGGGTGTGCAAGCCTTAAATGAGCTTGACCAACTGCTTGCCGAAGTTCTTGCCCTTGAGCAGTCCGAGAAAAGCTTCCGGTGCCGACTCAATCCCCTGCGCCACGGTTTCACGCGGGCGCAGCTTGCCGGTGCCCACCAGCGTGCCGAGTTCCTTGAGCGCTTCGGGCCAGACTTCCATGTGCTCGGCCACGATAAAACCTTGCAGCTTGAGGCGGGCGGTCAGGATCAATGCCGGATAGGCCAGCGGCATGGGCCGGCCGTCGTAGCCGGCGATCATGCCGCACAGCGCGATGCGGCCGAAGGCGTTCATGCGCGGCAGCACGGCGTCCAGCACCATGCCGCCCACGTTTTCGAAATAGCCGTCGATGCCGTCGGGGCAGGCATCGCGCAAGGCCTTGGACAGCGAGGCCGCATCGGCGTGCAGCTTGTAGTCTATGCAGGCGTCAAAGCCGAGTTCGTCAACCGCGTATTTGCATTTATCGGGCCCGCCCGCGATGCCGACGGTGCGGCAGCCGCGCGCTTTCGACAGTGCGCCAAAGGCGCTGCCGACGGCACCGGTGGCAGCGCTGACCACCATGGTCTGGCCGGCTTTAGGCTCGATGATTTTGACCAGGCCGTACCAGGCGGTCACGCCGGGCATACCCACCGCACCCAGGTAATGCGACAGCGGCACGTGGGTGGTGTCGACCTTGCGCAGCGCACCGGGCTGGTCGGGGTTGACCACGCTGTACTGCTGCCAGCCGCCCATGCCGACGACTTTGTCGCCGGGCTGGAATTTGGGCGAGCGGCTTTCGACCACTTCGCCGGCCGTGCCGCCCAGCATGACCTGTCCCAGCGGCTGCGGCGCGGCATAACTCTTGGCATCACTCATGCGGCCGCGCATATACGGGTCCAGGCTCAGGTAGTGGTGGCGCACCAGCACCTGGCCGTCCTGCAGGGGCGGCGTGTCGCTGGAGACCAGCATGAAGTTGCTCGCGCTGGCCTCGCCGGTGGGACGGTTGTCGAGGAGGATTTGCTGGTTGATGGGCATGGGGGTCTCCTGTTGTGTATTGGGTGCCGCGGCTGCGGCATGACTGCTGGTATCAGTCCGTGGAAATCGCGCCACCGGAGGAATCCGGTTTATCGGCCGCGGGTTTGCGTTTGACGTACTTGAAAGTTCCGGTCGAATGCGCACAGGGCTGGCCCAGCACATCGTAAAGCGTGGCCTCGGTAAAGGCCATGGTGGCCGTGCGGTGCATGAGCCGGCCCCTGGCCGTCAGTCGGCTGCCGTCGCCGGGCGCTGGCCGCATGAAGCTGGTTTTCATCTCGATGGTGACCACGCCCATGTCTTTCTGCACGCTGCGCGCCGCCGTGGCCATGGTCACGTCCAGCAGCGTCATGATGGCGCCGCCGTGCGTTACCGCGAAAGAGTTGAGGTGCTCGGCTTTGGGCGCATAGCCAATGGCCGAAGCGCCGCCCGTGAACAACTCGAGCTCAAAGCCCAGGTGATTGACAAAGGGGATGTCGGCGCCGAAGTCCATCAACTCTTCCCAGCCCATTTTTGTTTAACCGCCGGTTACTACTGATACGCCGCCGTCCACCGCCAGCCACTGGCCGGTAATGTGTTTGCCGGCGTCCGAGGCGTAAAGCACGCACAGGCCCTTCAGGTCTTCGTCGTCGCCCAGGCGGCCCAGCGGCGCGTGCGAGGCGAGTTTTTCTTCGCCCAGCGCTTTCAGCGTACCCACGGTCATCTTGCTCGGGAAGAAGCCCGGGCAGATGGCGTTGACGGTGATGTTGTACTTGCCCCATTCGCAGCCCAGCGCGCGCGTGAAGTTGACGACGGCGCCCTTGGAGGTGTTGTAAGCCACGGTGGTCATCTCGCGCGGATTGCCGCCCAGGCCGGCGATGGAGGCCACGTTGATGATGCGGCCGGACTTGCGCGCGATCATGCTGTGCTTGGCGATATGCTGGCTCAGGATGAAGTAGCCGCGGATGTTGAGGTTCATGACCTTGTCCCAGGCTTCCACCGGGTGGTCTTCGGCGGGCGCGCCCCAGGCTGCGCCGGCGTTGTTGACCAGGATGTCGACGTGGCCCAGGCGCTTGATGGCTTCATCGGCCAGCGCGCGTATGTCTTCCTCTTTCGAGCAGTCAGCGGCGATCCAGTCGACGTCGATGCCTGCGGCCTTAAGCTCGGCAGCGGATTCGATGAGGTCTTCGGCCTTGCGCGAGCTCAGGATGACCTTGGCGCCGGCTTCGCCCAGCGCCTGGGCCAGTTGCAGGCCCAGGCCGCGCGAGCCGCCGGTCACGAGGGCGGTCTTGCCTTTGAGGTCAAACAGTTGCTGGATGGTACGGGTCATGGAGGGTCTCCTGGAGTGTTGTTCATGCGCCGCCCTTTGTGCCGGGCGGAGATGACGATGTTGAAATGAGGTTGGTGTCAG
The DNA here is from genome assembly GCF_056405515.1 of Polaromonas sp. P1_G2. Taxonomy (NCBI): domain Bacteria; kingdom Pseudomonadati; phylum Pseudomonadota; class Betaproteobacteria; order Burkholderiales; family Comamonadaceae; genus Polaromonas; species Polaromonas sp. P1_G2. The sequence continues at coordinate 32,519 of NZ_JBFUBY010000016.1, read as the reverse complement.
GCAGCCGCGGCTGCGATGTTTTCACTTGCGTTGGACTTCGCCATATTGGCACAACATCGAAGCTGTTGCAGTCCCTGCTGTCATGGCGGCGACTTGGCTTTGGGCGCCGCTCAGGGCCCGACGTTGACGCGCGAACGCACGTAGATCAGCACAAACCCCACCGCCGCGATCACGCCGCCGGCGACCACCATGGACCAGCCGATGGCGTCGTCCACGCGTTCGACCGACAGGCCCAGCACCAGCGTCAGCAGCCCGCCATAGATCAGCACCCAGATCAGGGCCTGCAGGCGCGCCACGTTCTTGTTGGAAACAGGGTCGGCGGACGGTTTGAAAAATGCCATTAAAAAGCCTCCTCGGGCAGGTCGGCGCAGGTCAGGTCGCGGCTTTCAACCACCTTGAGCCAGGCGTCGATCTTCGGTAATTCGTAATGATAAAAGTAGCGCATGGCCCCCATCCTTCCCGCGTGCGCGGCGCCCGGAGTCGTCGTTTCCTGCGGCAATGAGAGGCTGGCCAGCGCCACGTCCAGCCAAAGCCACGCCAGCACGGTGTGGCCAAAGGCCTGCATATAGGGTACCGCATTGGCCAGCGCCTCGCCGGGCTCGCCCGTGGCCCAGGCCGCCTTGGTGGCGCTGCCCACGTGCTGCAGCGCCTTGCCCAGCGCGTTGGCGTACACCGCCAGCTCGGGCCGCTGTATGGCTTTTTCGATCGTGGCGTTGATGCGCGCGGCCAGCAGCTGCAGCCCCCTTCCCCCTTCCATCAGCACCTTGCGGCCCAACAGGTCCATGGCCTGGATGCCGTGCGTGCCTTCATGGATCATGTTCAGGCGGTTGTCGCGCCAGTACTGCTCCACCGGGAAGTCGCGTGTGTAGCCGTAACCGCCGTGCACCTGGATGGCCAGGGAATTCGCCTCCAGGCACCATTCGCTGGGCCAGCTCTTGGCGATCGGCGTCAGCACCTCGAGCAGCAGGCGCGCCTCGTCGGCCGCCTCGCCGCCCGCCGTGTGGTGCTCGTCGACCAGGCGCGCGCAGTACAGCTCCAGCGCCAGCGCGCCTTCGCAATAGGCTTTTTGCGCCAGCAGCATGCGCTTGACGTCGGCGTGCTCGATGATGCGGATCTGCGGCTGGGAGGCATCCTTGCCGCCCACGCCGACGGGCCGGCCCTGCGGCCGGTTTTTGGCGTAGTCGAGGCTGGCGTAATAACCCGCCATGCCCAGCATGGTGGCGGCCGTGCCCACGCCTATGCGCGCCTCGTTCATCATGTGGAACATGCAGCGCAGGCCTTCATGCGGCTTGCCCACCAGGTAGCCAACGGCGCCGGCCTGGCCGTCCACCGGGTATTTGCCTTCGCCGAAATTGAGCAGCGTGTTGGTGGTGCCGCGCCAGCCCAGCTTGTGGTTCAGGCCGGCCAGCGCCACGTCGTTGCGCACGCCGGTGAGCCCGCCCTGGGTGTCGACCATCTTTTTGGGCACGATGAACAGCGAGATGCCGCGCGTGCCGGCGATCAGCTTGCCGTCCGGCCCCGGTATCTTGGCCAGCACCAGGTGGATGATRTTGTCGGTCAACTCGTGCTCGCCGGCCGAAATCCACATCTTGTTGCCCTTGAGGCGGTAGCGCGCACCCAGCGGGTCGGCCTCAAAGCCCTCGCCGTCGGGCACGGCGCGCGTGGTCACGTCGCTCAGCGAGGAGCCGGCCTGCGGCTCGGACAGGCACATGGTGCCCGAGAAGCGCCCCGAGAACTCGTTCTTGGCGAAGACTTCTTTTTGCGCGTCCGTGCCGTGCACCATCAGCAAATTGGCATTGCCGGTGGTCAGCAGGCCCGAGCCCATGCTGACCGAGGCCATCGCAAAAAAGGCGTTGGCCGCCGCCTCCACGGTATAGGGCAGCTGCATGCCGCCGATTTCATAGTCCTGCGCGGCGCTCAGCATGCCGGATTCGGCATAGGCTTTCTGCGCATCGTGCGTGGCCTGCGGCAGTATGACTTTTTCGCCGTCGAAATGCGGCTCCTGCGTGTCCACCGTGCGGTTGAAAGGCGCGTATTTCTCGCGCGCGATGCGCTCGCAGGTGTCGAAGACCGCGTCGAAGGTCTCGCGCGAATGGTCGGCGAAACGCGGGCGCAGGTTCAGCGACTCGGCGTCCAGCCAGTGGTAAAGCAGGAAGTCGAGGGTGGGCATGAGGCTCATGACGGCCTCCCCGGCACAAGGGCGGGCGGCAAGGCAGGAAACGCCTGCCCTTTCTGAAGGAGCAGGGTTTCATTCATGGTGTTCGCCCGGCTTAGAGGACTTCGTAAATACCGGCCGCGCCCATGCCGCCGCCGATGCACATGGTCACGCAGACGCGCTTGGCGCCGCGGCGCTTGCCTTCGATCAGCGCGTGGCCCGTGAGGCGCTGGCCGGTCACGCCGTAAGGGTGGCCGACGGCGATCGCGCCGCCATTGACGTTGAGTTTGTCCATGGGGATGCCCAGCTTGTCGGCGCAATACAGCACCTGCACGGCGAAGGCTTCATTGAGTTCCCAGAGGTCGATGTCGCTGATCTTCAGGCCCAGCTTGGCGAGAACCTTGGGAATGGCGAAGACCGGGCCGATGCCCATTTCGTCAGGCTCGCAGCCGGCGACCGCGAAACCGAGGAAGCGGCCCAGGGGCTTGAGGCCCTTCTTTTCGGCGAGGGTTTCGTTCATGACGACCACGGCGCCGCCGCCGTCGGAGAACTGGCTGGCGTTGCCGGCCGCGATCACACCGCCGGGAATGGCCGGCTTGATGCCGCTGATGCCTTCCTTGGTCGTGCCTTCGCGAATGCCCTCGTCCTTGCTGACGGTGACCTGCTTGGTCGTCAGGCCCATGACCTTGTCGGCCACACCGGCCGTCACGGTGATGGGTGCGATTTCGGCTTCAAACAGGCCGGCGGCCAGCGCGGCCGTGGCCTTTTGCTGGCTCAGCGCGCCGTACTCGTCCATGCGGTCGCGCGAGATGTTGTAGCGCTTGGCGACCTGCTCGGCGGTCTGCAGCATGTTCCAGTAGATCTCGGGCTTGTTCTTGGCAAGCCAGCCCTCCTGCAGCATGTGGGTGTTCATCTCCTGCTGCACGCAGGAGATGCTTTCGACGCCGCCGGCCACGTAGATGTCGGCTTCGCCGGCGATCACGCGCTGGGCTGCCAGGGCGATGGTCTGCAGGCCGGACGAGCAGAAGCGGTTGACCGTCATGCCCGAAACGGTGACGGGGCAGCCGGCGCGCAGCGCGATCTGGCGCGCGATATTGGCACCGGTCGCGCCTTCGGGCGTGGCGCAGCCGATGATCACGTCATCGACTTCGGCGGCTTCAATGCCGGCGCGCTTGAGCGCGTGCTCGACGGCGTGGCCGCCCAGCGTGGCGCCATGCGTCATGTTGAAGGAGCCCTTCCAGCTTTTGGCCAGGGGGGTGCGTGCGGTGGAAACGATTACTGCTGAAGTCATGGAAATCTCCGGAATCTGGTGCGTTGTCTGGAACGTTGATCTAGGCGGATCAGGTGGACTGGTTGAAGGTCTTGCCTTCGGCGGCCAGCTTGGCCAGCAGCGGCGCGGGCTTCCAGAATTTGGCGTCGTCCAGCGGGTTCTGCGCGAAGCGGTTCATGCTCTGCACCACGTTGAAGAGGCCGAGCTGGTCGGCGTACAGCATGGGGCCGCCGCGGTAGACCGGGAAGCCGTAGCCCATGATGTAGACCATGTCGATGTCGCTGGCCTTGGAGGCAATGCCCTCCTCCAGGATGTGCGCGGCCTCGTTGACCAGCGAGAACACCAGGCGCTGCACGATTTCCTCGTCGGATATCTTGCGCGGCGTGATGCCCAGCGACTTGCGGTGGTCCTCGATCATCTTGACGACCTCGGCGTTCGGGATCGCGTCGCGCTTGCCGGGCACGTAGTCGTACCAGCCGGCGCCGGTCTTCTGGCCGAAGCGGCCTTTTTCACAGAGCAGGTCGGCCGTCTTGCTGCACTTCATGTCGGGCTTTTCGGTGTAGCGGCGCTTGCGGATGGCCCAGCCGATGTCGTTGCCGGCCAGGTCGCCCATGCGGAAGGGGCCCATGGCAAAGCCGAATTTCTCGACGGCCTTGTCGACCTGCTCGGGCGTGCAGCCCTCGTCGAGCAGGAAACCGCCCTGGCGGCCGTACTGCTCGATCATGCGATTGCCGATAAAGCCGTCGCAAACGCCCGACACCACGGCCGTCTTCTTGATCTTCTTGCCCACGGCCATCACGGTGGCCAGCACGTCCTTGCCGGTCTTGGCGCCGCGCACCACTTCGAGTAGCTTCATCACGTTGGCGGGGCTGAAGAAATGCAGGCCGACCACGTCTTGCGGGCGCTTGGTGAAGTCGGCGATTTTGTTGACGTCCAGCGTCGAGGTGTTGGAGGCCAGGATGGCGCCCGGCTTCATCACGCGGTCCAGTTCCTTGAAGACCTTTTCCTTGACGCCCATCTCTTCAAACACGGCCTCGATCACGAGGTCGGCGTCCTTGAGCTCGTCATAGCTCAGCGTGGTGCTGAGCAGGCCCATGCGCTGCTCGTACTTGTCCTGCTTGAGCTTGCCCTTCTTGACCTGGGCTTCGTAGTTCTTCTGGATGATGCCCAGGCCCTTGTCCAGCGCCTCCTGCTTCATCTCGAGGATCTTGACGGGGATGCCGGCGTTCAGGAAGTTCATCGCGATGCCGCCGCCCATAGTGCCGGCGCCGATCACGGCGACCGACTTGATCTCGCGCTTGGGTGTGTCTTCCGGCACGTCGGGAATCTTGGAGGCAGCGCGTTCGGCCATGAAGATGTGGCGCAGCGCGCGGCTTTCGGGCGTCCACATCAGGTTGATGAAGAGCTCGCGCTCAAAGGCCATGCCGTCGTCGAACTTCCGCTTGGTTGCGGCTTCCACGGCGTCCACGCACTTGAGCGGCGCGGGGAAGTTCTTGGCCATGCCCTTGACCATGTTGCGGGCGAACTGGAAGTAGGCGTCGCCGTTGGGGTGCTTGGCGCGCAGTTCGCGCACCAGCGGCAGCGGCCGGGTGTCGGAAATCGATTGCGCGAAGGCCAGGGCCTCCTGGGCCAGCGACTCGGGCGAGGCGGCGAGCTTGTCGAACAGCTTCTGGCCGGGGATTTGCGCGAGCAGTTCGCTCTTGACGGGTTCACCACTCACGATCATGTTCAGGGCTGGCTCCACGCCCAGCACGCGCGGCAGGCGCTGCGTGCCGCCGGCGCCGGGCAACAGGCCCAGCTTGACTTCAGGCAAGGCGATGTTGGTGCCGGGGGCCGCGATGCGGTAGTGGCAGCCCATCGCCAGTTCCAGGCCGCCGCCCATGCACACCGAATGGATGGCCGCGACGACGGGCTTGGCGGAGTTCTCGACCGCACGGATCACGCTGAGCAGATTCGGCTCGGACAGCGCCTTGGGCGTGCCGAACTCCTTGATGTCGGCGCCGCCCGAAAAGGCCTTGCCGGCGCCGGTGAGCACGATGGCCTTGACGGCCGCGTCGGCATTGGCTTTTTGCAGGTTGTCGGTCAGGCTCAGGCGCGTGGCATGGCCCAGGCCGTTGACGGGAGGGTTGCTCAGGGTGATGACGGCCACGCTGCCGTGAACTTCGTAAAGGGTGGTCATTGCTGCTTCTTTCCTTGATGGGAGTTTCAGTGGTTCAGTTGTCTCGGCTGGCGCGCTAGGCCTCTGCATGCCCTGGCGGCCGTAAAAAAGTACGACCGTTCTTTTTCCATTGTAGGGGGCGTTTGTGACGGCACAAGTCCCGGGTTGGACTGTTTGGTCTATTTTTGTCCCAGCGGTGACATGCCCCCGCAGCTTTTTACACTTCGAGCCACTCTTTGCGGATGTAGGCGTCGGCCCGCAGGCTGTCGGGCGTGCCGTCAAACACGATGCTGCCGTGGCCCATGACCAGCGCGCGGTCGGAGATCGCCATGGCGATGGTGAGTTTCTGCTCGATCAAGAGCACCGAAATGCCCTTGGCCTTCAGCGTCTGCAGGTACTGGCCCACGAGCTCGACGATCTTGGGCGCCAGGCCTTCGGTGGGTTCGTCGATGATGATGAGGTCGGGGTCGCCCATCAGCGTGCGGCACAGCGTGAGCATCTGCTGCTCGCCGCCCGAGAGCACGCCGGCCTCGGTGTGCTGGCGTTCGCGCAAGCGCGGGAACATCTGGTACATGTCCTCAAACGACCAGCGCGAGCCCTTGCCGGAGCCCTTCTGGCCCAGCAACAGGTTCTGGTGCACCGTGAGCTTCGGAAAGATGTCGCGGTTTTCGGGCACATAGCCTATGCCGAGGTGAGCGATCTGGTAGGCCTTCTTGCCGACGATCTCCTGCTTTTTCCAGAGGATGGAACCCTGGCAGTCGACCAGGCCCATGATGGCCTTGGCAGTGGTGGAGCGCCCCGAGCCGTTGCGGCCCAGCAGCGCGACGATCTGCCCGGGCTGCACGTCGAAGTGCACGCCATGCAGCACGTGGCTTTTGCCGTAGAAGGCGTGGAGGTTCTGGATATGCAGCATCAATGGCCTCCCGCCTGCGCGTCGGCTACCGATGAGCCTAAATAAGCTTCCTGCACACGCTGGTCGGCGCGCACGGCTTCGGGCGTGTCGTAGGCAATGATTTCGCCGTAGACCACCACCGCGATCTTGTCGGCCAGGCCGAAGACCACGCCCATGTCGTGCTCCACCGTCAACAGCGTCTTGCCCACCGTGACTTCCTTGATCAGGTTGATGAAGCGGCTGGTCTCGGACCGGCTCATGCCGGCCGTGGGTTCGTCGAGCAGGATGACGTTGGCGCCGCCGGCAATCGTGATGCCGATTTCGAGCGCGCGCTGCTCGGCGTAGGTCAGGTTGGTGGCCAGCACGTCGCGTTTTTTGTCGAGCTTGATCATGGCCATCAATTGTTCGGCGCGCTCATTGGCGTCGTCGAGGTCGGCCAGGAAGCGGAAGAAGGTGTATTTGTAGCCCAGGCTCCACAGCACACCGCAGCGCAGGTTTTCAAACACGCTGAGCTTGGGGAAGATGTTGGTGATCTGGAAGCTGCGCGACAAACCCAGCCGGTTGATTTCAAACGGCTTTTTGCCGTCTATGCGCTGCCCGTTGAGCAACACTTCACCGCTGGTGGGCTCAAAGCGGCCGCTGATGAGGTTGAACAAGGTCGACTTGCCCGCGCCGTTGGGGCCGATGATGGCGACGCGCTCACCGGCCTGCACCTGCAGGTTGGCGCCGCGGATGATTTCGGTCTTGCCGAAGTTCTTGCGCAGGTTTTTCAACTCAAGTGAACAGGTCATATCACCCTCCCCACCAGTTGGGGCCGCGGAACCGGCTTTGCCGGGCCGCAGGCGCAGCGCCCCTTCGGGGGGAAGCGAAGTACACGAAGTGACAAGCGTGGGGGCTCACAGTAATTCCCTCCGCTTGATTTCTTTTTCAATGTCATCTTGTATCTGGCCCCATTGCGTGAGGAATTGGCGGCGCGTGAGCTCGAACAGGCCCAGTCCCGTGGCCAGCACAAAACCCGCGCCCAGCCAGCTGTTGAGGTTGGTCGCGTTAAGGCGCACGCCCATGAAGCCGAGTTCGGGGCCCAGCGCCGCGTTGAGCTGCAGGTGGTAAATCATCTCGACCATGGCGGCCGCGCCGGCCAGCGCCGTCAGCGCGGTCACCGCCATTCCCAGGTAGCCCACCCACAAGTTCCTGAGCTTGCCGAAGGAGGCCACGCGCAAATTCATCATGATCAGGCTGGCGATGCCGCCGGGCGCATACATCACCATGAACAGGAAAACCAGGCCCACGTAGAGCAGCCAGGCCATGGACAGCTCCGACAGCAGGATCAGCGCCAGCACCAGCAGGCCGGCGCCGATGATGGGGCCGAAGAAGAAGGTCGCGCCGCCCAGGAAGGTGAACAACAGCAGGCTGCCCGAGCGCAGGCCGCTCACGACTTCGGCGGTCACGATCTCGGAGTTGATGGCTGCCAGCCCGCCGCCTATGCCGGCGAAGAAGCCGGCGATGATGAAGGCGTAGTAGCGCACGCGCTGCGTGTTGTAGCCGATGAACTCSACGCGCTCGGGGTTGTCGCGCACGGCGTTCAGGATGCGGCCCAGCGGCGTGCGCGTGAAAGCGAACATGGCCGCCGTGCAGATGAAGCAGTAAAAAGCGATCAGGTAATAAACCTGGATCTGCGGGCCGAAGCTGATGCCGAACACCGGCTTGCCGTAGGCCCGGTTGGTGGTGATGCCGCCCTCCCCGCCGAAGAACTCGGGGAACATCAGCGACATGGCGAACACCAGCTCGCCCACGCCCAGCGTGATCATGGCAAAGGTGGTGCCGGCCTTCTTGGTGGTGACGTAGCCGAACAGCACGGCAAAGAACAGGCCCGACAGGCCGCCCACCAGCGGGATCAGCGGCAGCGGGATGTAAAAGCTGCCCTTGGCGGCCAGGTTCATCGCATGCACGGCCAGGAAGGAGCCCAGCCCGGCATAGACCGCATGGCCGAAACTCAGCATGCCGCCCTGCCCCAGCAGGATGTTGTAGCTCAGGCAGATGATGACCAGGTAGCCGGCCTGCGACAGCATGGTGAGCRCCAGGCTGCTCTTGAACATCATGGGCGCGACGATGAGCAGCAGCGCGTACAACGACCACAGCAGCCAGCGGCCGACGTTATAGGGTTTGAATTGGTGGTAAGGAGTTGACATGTGGCGACTCATCCTTCCCGCGTACCCAGAAGGCCTTTGGGCCGGAAGATAAGGATCAGCACCAAAAAGAGGAACGGCAGGATGGGCGCCACCTGCGAAATGGTGAGCTTGAGCAAGGGGTAGCCAAAGGTTTCAGGCGTCACCACGTACTTGAAGTGCCCCAAAAGCGTGATCAGCGACTGGTCGAGCGCAATGGCGAAAGTCTGGATCAGGCCTATCAACAGCGAAGCCAGGAAGGCGCCGCTCAGCGAGCCCATGCCGCCCACCACCACCACCACAAAGATGATGGCGCCGACCGAGCCGGCCATGGCGGGCTCGGTGATGAAGGTGTTGCCGCCTATGACGCCGGCCAGGCCCGCCAGCGCCGCGCCGCCGCCGAAGACCAGCATGAAGACGCGCGGCACGTTGTGGCCCAGCGCCTCCACCGTTTCAGGATGCGTGAGCGCGGCCTGGATGACCAGGCCTATGCGCGTGCGCGTCAGCAGCAGCCAGATGCCGGCCAGCATGGCCAGCGAAATGAACATGATGAAGGCGCGCGACTTCGGAAAGTTGGTGCCGAACACCGTGAACAGCGGCCCCTGCAGGCCTTCGGGCAGCACGTAGTTGACGGCCGATCGGCCCCAGACCAGCTGCACCAGCTCCAGCAGCAGGTAGGACAGCCCGAAGGTAACCAGCAGCTCGGGCACGTGGCCGAACTTGTGCACCTTGCGCAGGCAAAAGCGCTCGAAGGCCGCACCCATCACAAACACCAGCAGCGGCGCCACCAGCAGCGACCACCAGAAGCCTATGACCTGCGAGGTGCTGTAGGCGATATAGGCGCCGACCATGTAGAAGGACGCGTGCGCAAAATTGAGCACGCCCATCATGCTGAAGATCAGCGTCAGGCCGGAACTGAGCATGAACAGCAGCAAACCGTAGCTGAGGCCGTTGAGCATCGCGATGGTGAAGGATTCCAGATTCATCGATAAGCGCCTGTTGAAAAAAGCCGGATGAAAAAAAGGCCCGAACTCGGATCGGGCCTGTGTCCGTCAGCGGGACGCCGGGATCACCCCGGGCGCTTCATCTGGCACGAGGTGGGCGTGCTGGCCACATAGGGCTCATAGTATTTGACCGGCACAAAGGTGTAGCCCGTGTTCTCGGCATCGTAGGGGTATTTGCCGCCGGCTTTTTCCCATTTGTCGATGTAGAGGCCCTGCTGCAGCTGGTGGTCGGTCTTGCGCATCTCGACATCGCCGTTGAAGCTCTTGAAGCGCAGGCCTTCCATGGCCTTGGCCACCACGGCCGGCTCGGTCGACTTGGTCTGCGCCATGGCTTCGGTCAGGATGGTGAAAGCGTGGAAGATCGCGCCGGTGTAGAAGTCGTCGTTGAACTTCTTCTTGTAGTCGGCCTGGATCTGCTGGATCTCGCCGCCCATGTTGAGGTGGTTGTAGGCCACCATGTAGACCCGGCCGGCCGAGGCCGCGCCCAGCGCGGTCGGCGTGCCGGTGACACCGGCGTAGTAGGTGTAGAACTTGACGTTGTTCAGGCCCGCCTCGTTGGCGGCCTTTACCAGCAGCGAGAGGTCGGAGCCCCAGTTGCCGGTAATCACGGTGTCGGCGCCCGACTGCTTGATCTTGGCGATGTAGGGCGCGAAGTCGCGCACCTGCGCCAGCGGGTGCAGGTCTTCGCCGACGATCTGGATGTCGGGGCGCTTGCTGGCCAGGTTGGCCTTGGCGAACTTGGCGACCTGCTGGCCGTGCGAGTAGTTCTGGTTGATCAGGTAGACCTTCTTGATGTCCTGCTGGTCCTTCATGAAGGCCGTCAGGGCCTCCATCTTCATGGAGGTGTCGGCATCCAGGCGGAAGTGCCAGTACTCGCACTTGCTGTTGGTGAGGTCCGGGTCCACCGCGGCGTAGTTGAGGTAGACCACTTCCTTGCCGGGATTGCGTTCGTTGTACTTGGACAGCGCGTCCATGATGGCCAGCGCCGGGCCCGAGCCGTTGCCCTGCACCACGTAGCGCGCGCCCTGGTCGATGGCGGACTTCAGCGCGTTGGTGGTTTCCTGCGGGCTGAGCTTGTTGTCGATGCCGATGATCTCGAACTTCACGCCGGCCTTGTTCTTTTTGCTGAACTGCTCGGCCAGGAACTGGAAGCCCTTGAGCTGGTTGGTGCCGACCGCCGCCATCAGGCCGGACAGCGGGTCCAGCCAGGCGATCTTGACGGTCTGGTTCAGGTTGACCGCACCGCCGGCCGCGGGCGCGGTGACGGCAGCCTTGGCCGGAGCCGCGGCCTTGGCTGCCGGCGCCTGAGCCAGCGTCATGCCGCTGTAAAGCATGGCGGACACCGCCATGGCAACGCCGGCGTGCCGTGCGAAAAATCGGGTTTGGGTTGTCATCCCTTGTCTCCTGAAAATTATGAATTTGCGAACGAAATCTAACGCGGGAACCGGCACAGGTTAGGTCAAAAAATGTTGCACTGCGTCAGGGAATGCCCTAGCCGATGTCACGGACGCGACCGTGGGCTAGAGCCCCCACGTTCGCTCACTGCGTGTAGCTCTCTGCCCCCCGAGGGGGCGCTGCGCCTGCGGCCCGGCAAAGCCGGTTCCGCGGCCCCTGCTTGGTTAATACCCGCCCCGCTCTATGGCCGTGCCTAGGCTTGTGGCAATTTGTAATCCTTCAATTGCTCGCGCAGCTTGGTCTTGAGCATCTTGCCGGTGGCGCCCAGGGGAATGGCGTCGACGAAGACAACGTCGTCGGGAATTTGCCATTTCGCGGTCTTGCCTTCGTAGAAGCGCAGCAACTCTTCGCACGTGACGTCCATGCCTGGCTTTTTGACCACGGCGACGATGGGCCGCTCATCCCACTTGGGGTGCGCCACACCTATGCAGGCGGCCATGGCCACGGCCGGATGCGCCACGGCGATGTTCTCGACGTCGATGGAGCTGATCCATTCGCCACCCGACTTGATGACGTCCTTGCTGCGGTCGGTGATCTGCAGGTAGYCGTCGGGGTCTATGGTGCCGACGTCGCCCGTGGGGAACCAGCCGTCCACCAGCGGGTCGCCGCCTTCGCCCTTGAAGTATTCGCGCACGATCCACGGACCCTTGACGTAGAGGTCGCCGAAGACCTTGCCGTCCCAGGGCAGTTCCTGGCCCTCGGGGTCGACGATCTTCATATCGACGCCGTAGAGGGCGCGGCCCTGCTTGAGGCGTATCTTCATTTTTTCCGCTTCGGGCAGAGCGTCGTGCTTGTTCTTGAGCGTGCACAGCGTGCCCAGCGGGCTCATCTCGGTCATGCCCCAGGCGTGCAGCACTTCGACGCCGTAGTCTTCGCGGAAGGCATTGATCATGGCCGGCGGGCAGGCCGAGCCGCCGATGACGGTGCGCTTGAGCGTGGAGAACTTCAGGCCCGCGGGCTTCATGTGGGTCAGCAGCATCTGCCACACCGTGGGCACGCCGGCCGCGTAGGTGACTTTCTCGGCCTCGATCAGCTCGTAAATCGACTTGCCGTCCAGCGCCGGGCCCGGGAACACCAGCTTGGCGCCGGTGAGCGCGGCCGAGTACGGAATACCCCAGGCGTTGACGTGGAACATAGGCACGACCGGCAGGATGGCGTCGCGCGCGGAGATGCACATGACGTCGGGTAGCGCGGCCGCATAGGCATGCAACGTGCTGGAGCGGTGGCTGTAGAGCGCGGCCTTGGGGTTGCCCGTGGTGCCGCTGGTGTAGCACATGCTCGAAGCGGTGTTCTCGTCAAAGCTGGGCCAGTCGTAATCGGCCGCTTGCGCGCCTATCCAGCTTTCATAGCTTTGCAGATTCGGGATGCCGGAATCGGCCGGCAACTTGTCGGCGTCGCACAGCGCGATGTAGTGCTTGATGGTCGGGCAACGGGCGTGCACGGCCTGCACCAGCGGCAGAAAGCTCAGGTCGAAGCACAGCACCTGGTCTTCGGCGTGGTTGGCGATCCAGGCGATCTGGTCCGGGTGCAGGCGCGGGTTGATGGTATGCAGCACGCGGCCCGAGCCGCTCACGCCGTAATAAAGCTCGAGGTGACGGTAGCCGTTCCAGGCCAGCGTGGCGACGCGGTCGCTGAAGGCCAGCTTGAGGCTGTCCAGTGCCCTGGCGACGCGGCGCGCGCGCTGGCCCAGGTCTTTGTAGGTGTAGCGATGGATGTCGCCTTCAACCCGCCGGGAGACGATTTCCGCGTCGCCGTGGTGGCGTTCCGCAAATTCGATCAAACCGGAAATTAGCAGTGGCTGGCTTTGCATTAACCCGAGCATCAAGAGTCTCCATTGTTTTACGTAAACATCCGCAAGCGGCCCATCATGCCGCARCACAGCGGCACGGTCATGCGGGATTGCCCGTGAATCCACGGGTCCATGTCAGGTAGGGGACAATTGGCCACCAGTTCGGCGTCTGGGCCGGTCAGTTGGGCGACGGCCGCGCGCTGCTGCTGGGCGAGATAGACACCCCGCTCGGGCCGCGGGAAATCCAGCTCAAAGGCGCGGGCCAGACCCCCTATTCCCGTATGGGCGACGGCCGGGCCGTGCTGCGCAGTTCGATCCGTGAATTTCTGTGTTCCGAAGCCATGCACGGCCTGGGCATCCCGACCACGCGGGCGCTGTGCGTCACGGGCTCCGACGCGCCGGTGCGGCGCGAGGAAATCGAAACCGCCGCCGTGGTGACCCGCACCGCGCCCAGCTTTATCCGCTTCGGGCATTTCGAGCATTTCAGCTACACCGGCCAGCACGCCCAGCTCAAGACGCTCGCCGACTACGTGATAGACCGCTTCTACCCCGCCTGCCGCGAAGCGCCGCAGCCCTATGCGGCGCTGCTGGAGGCCGTCAGCGAGCGTACGGCGCACCTGATGGCGGCGTGGCAAGCGGTTGGCTTTTGCCACGGCGTGATGAACACAGACAACATGAGCATCCTGGGGCTGACCATCGATTACGGCCCCTTCCAGTTCCTGGACGCCTTCGACCCCGGCCACATCTGCAACCATTCGGATGCCCAGGGCCGCTATGCCTACAACCGGCAACCCAATATGGCTTACTGGAACCTGTTCTGCCTGGGCCAGGCCCTGCTGCCGCTGATCGGCGAGCAGGAACTGGCACTGGCCGCACTGGAACCCTACAAAACCCTGTTCCCCGAGGCCCTGTATGCCCGCATGCGCGGCAAGCTGGGCCTGGCGGACGAGCGGCCCGAAGACAAGGCCCTGGTGGACGACACTTTCAAGTTGCTGGCCGCCAACAAGGCCGACTACAGCATCTTCTGGCGGCGCCTGAACGGCTTCAAGCCGCAAAGCGGCCATGAACCGGTGCGCGACCTGTTTTTCGACCGCGAATCCTTCAATGCCTGGGCCCTGCAGTATTCTGAACGGCTGGCCGGCGCGGACCCCGAACTACGGGCCGGCCTGATGCACCGGAACAACCCGAAATTCGTGCTGCGCAACCATCTGGGCGAAGAAGCCATACGCGCCGCGAAACTAAAAGACTTTTCGGGTGTCGATACCTTGCTTGCCCTGCTGCAGTCCCCATGTGAAGAACATCCCGGCCATGACAGCTTTGCCGGTTTCCCGCCGGACTGGGCTTCATCGATTGAAATCAGTTGCAGTTCGTAACATCAAAGTCAAAATTCCAGGACACAAAACATGAGCGCCAAGATCCAGAAAACCGACGCCGAATGGAAAGCCTTGCTGGCCGAAAAAGGCGCCGAGCCGGCCGCCTTTGAAGTCACCCGCCATGCCGCCACCGAGCGGCCCTATACCGGCAAATACGAGGCCGTCTGGGCCGACGGCAGCTACCACTGCATCTGCTGCGGCGCCAAGCTCTTCGAGTCGGAAACCAAATTCGACGCGGGTTGCGGCTGGCCCAGCTTTTCCGAGGAGGCGGTGCCGGGCGCGATCGAGGAAATCGTGGACCGCAAGCACGGCATGCTGCGCACCGAAACGGTGTGCGCCAGCTGCGGCGCGCACCTGGGCCATGTGTTTCCCGACGGGCCGAGCCCGACCGGCCTGCGCTACTGCATGAATTCCGCCTCTTTGGACTTCAAATCAAAAGCCTGAAGCGGGAAAATGCATTGGGGCCGGGCCACGCGCCCGGCCAGGGACCACTCAAGGGCCTGCGCTTAGGCCAGATAATCAGCACATGAAAATTCTTTTCGACTTTTTGCCGATTGCCCTGTTCTTCGGCATGTTCAAGTACGCCGAAGGCCACAAGGACTGGGCGGCCTCCACTGCCACCGAATGGCTGGGTTTCATGGTGTCTGGCGGCGTGGTGGGCGCCACTGAAGCGCCCGTGCTGCTGGCGACCGTGGTGGTGATCATCGCCACGCTGGCGCAAATACTCTGGCTCAAGGCGCGCGGCAAGAAGGTCGACACCATGCTGTGGGTCAGCTGTGGGCTGGTTACCGTTCTTGGGGCCGCCACTATTTATTTCCATAGCGAGAGTTTCATCAAATGGAAACCCACGCTGCTTTACTGGATCACAGGCAGCGCCCTGTTGTTTGGGCAGCTGATTTTCAAGAAAAACGGCATACAGGCTCTCATGGGCTCACAGATGAATGCACCGGATTCAGTCTGGCGGGTCGTCAACTACAGCTGGGTTGTGTTTTTTGCGATCATGGGTTTGCTGAACTTGTGGATCGCGTTTACGTTTCCCACAAGTACCTGGGTCAACTTCAAACTGTTCGGCGGCATCGGCTTATTCCTGGTATTTGCGTTTGGACAAGCGTTCTACCTGAGCAAGCATGCCCAAGCGGACACCACCCCATGACCACCGCCCTTTCCAGCGCCTTGCCCGTGCGCACCGCGGAGATTGAGCGGCAGCTCCAGGCGCGGTTGCAGCCCACGCGGCTGGAAGTGATTGACGAGAGCGCCGCCCATGCCGGCCATGCCGGCGCCAACGCCGAGGGCTTCGGCAGCCATTTCCGCATCCGTATCGCGAGCCCGCTGTTTACCGGCCAAAGCCGGGTGGCGCGGCACCGGCTTGTGTATGATGCACTGCAAAATTTCATTGACGGGGGCCTGCATGCCCTGGCGATCGAGATCATCGAGTCACCCTGAAACCTGGCGGCGCCCCCGGAACGTCGGCCGCGAAGGCCGGGCATCATCCAGACACTAACAAGCATTCATCAAAGGACTGCAAGACATCATGAAGAAACAATTTTTACTGGCTACCGCCGTTGCGGGCCTGCTGGCCTTGGGCGCCCAAGGCGTGATGGCGCAGAACCTGGCCATCGTCAACGGCAAGGCCGTTCCCAAAACCCGCCTGGACTCGCTGGCCCAGCAGGTCGCCAAGTCGGGCCGTCCCGTGACGCCAGACATGGAGTCCCAGCTACGCGAGGAAGTCATCGCGCGCGAGGTCTTCATGCAGGAAGCTGAAAAGCGCGGCCTGTCGACCAGCGACGACGTCAAGGTGCAGATGGAACTGGCGCGCCAGACCATCCTGATCCGCGAGCTGTTCGCCGACTACCAGAAGAACAACCCTGTCACCGAAGCCGAGATGAAGGCCGAATACGACAAGTTCGCCGAAGCCAACGGCGGCAAGGAATACAAGGCCCGCCACATCCTGGTGGACAAGGAAAGCGAAGCCAAGGACATCATCGCCAGCCTGAAAAAAGGCGGCAAGTTCGACGACATCGCCAAGAAGAAGTCCAAGGATCCCGGATCCGGCGCCAAGGGTGGCGACCTCGACTGGGCCAACCCCTCCAGCTACGTGCCGGAGTTCACCCAGGCGCTGATCAAGCTGGGCAAGGGCCAGACCACCGACACCCCGGTGAAGACCGAGTTCGGCTACCACGTCATCCGCGTGGACGACATCCGCACGGCGCAGCTGCCCTCGTATGACGAAGTCAAGCCGCAGATCGCCCAGCAGATGCAGCAGCAGAAGCTGGCCGCCTTCCAGACCGACCTGCGCAAAAAGGCCAAGGTCGAGTAAGCAGCACCGCGGGCGCCCCCGTCCGCCTTGCCTTTCTGGAAAAAGCAGCTTTTTGGCTGCTTTTTTTCTTGGGGCCCACTCGACCGGGGCGGATTGCGTGAATTGCCGATTGACGAAGGTGGCGCGGGCCGTTCCAATGGCTCACATTCTTCCGGCGGCCCGATGCGCCAGCGCCCTGGCCTTGCTTTCTCCTCATCGCTCCCCCTACAGTCGAGGCGCATATGAATGACTCCAATCCTCTTTCCTCCCCTGCCGGCGGCGCTCCCGCCCCCGCTCTCCCGCAAGCTGTGCAGGACGCCCTGCAGCGCGGCAACCTGGTCGAAGCCATCAAGCTGATGCGCGCCGGCACGGGCCTGGGCCTGAAGGAAACCAAGGACGCGCTGGAAGCCTATATGCGCGGCGAACCGCCGGCCGCGGGCTTCGCACCCAAGGCCTTGCCCGCGGGCGCACCCCTGCCCGCGCAGGTCCAGGAGGCGCTGGACCAGGGCAACAAGATAGAGGCTGTACGGCGCTTGCGCGGCCTGACGGGCATGGGGCTCAAGGAAGCCAAGGATGCGGTGGAGGGTGTGATCGATGACGCGGGACCGGGCGCGAGCGAAGGCCTGTCCCCGGGCCAGGTGCGCGGCTCGAACGGCTTGTGGTGGTGGCTTGTTGCACTGGCCGTGCTGGGGCTGGCGGCTTTCGCGCTGCTGGGCTGCGCCTCCGCGCCGCCCGCCCCCGTCGCCGAACTGGCGCCTTCCGGCAAGCTCAAGGCTGCCATCAACTTCGGCAACCCCATCCTGGCGGTTCGCATGCCGGACGGTTCACCGCGCGGCGTCTCGGTGGACCTGTCCAACGAGCTCGGCAGGCGCCTGGGCGTGCCGGTGGAGCTGGTGACCTTCACCTCGGCCGGCAAGGTGGTGGAAGCGGTCAGGGATGCGCAGGTGGACATCGCCTTTGTCGCGATAGACCCGGTGCGCGGCGCCGACATGCTGCAGACACCGCCTTACGTCATCATTGAGGGCGCCTACCTGGTTCGCAATGATTCGCAGATACGCCGCAACGAGGACGTGGACCAGGCGGCGAACCGCGTCGTGGTCGGCAACGGCAGCGCCTACGACCTCTACCTGAGCCGCGAGCTGAAAGCCGCGAAGCTGGTCAAGGCCCCGACCTCGCCGGCGGTCACCGACGTCATGGTCGCGCAGAACATCGAGGTCGCGGCCGGCGTCAAGCAGCAGCTGGAGGCGGACGCGAAACGTGTGTCGGGCGTACGCCTGCTGCCGGGGCGCTTTATGGTGATCAACCAGGCCATGGGTTTGCCGAAGGGACGTGAGGCCGGTGCACGCTACCTGACGGCTTTTATCGAGGAGATGAAAGCCTCGGGTTTTGTCGCGCAGGCCTTGGCGCGGCATGGGATCGAAGGGGCGGCTGTCGCGCCGCCCGGCCGCTAAGTCCCTAAGGCCGGGAAATCAATCCCGCCGCAAGGATTGCAGCATCTGGATCGCGGGTCCGTTGACCGCCGCTGCGTCGCCGTTGCTCAGGATCGTAAAGCCCACCTGCAATTCGCCGACCGCGACCATGCCCTGTGTCAGGTTGCGGTATTCGCCGGGTTTGGGCGCCTTGTCGGTAGCCGAGAAGTAGGCGCCGAACAGGCCCTGACCCGACAGCTCACGCACGGGAAGCTCCGCCTCGACAGCCTGCGGCTTGGCCTTCTCGGCAGCGGCCGCCACCATCGCGCGCAGGAAGTCCGGTGTCAGCGGTTTGGCGTCGGCACGCATCGACCAGAGGGGCGTCACCATAATCTGGAAGTTTTTCTCGGTGATGGACGACAGGACAACGGTAGGCGGCAGCTCTGGCGCGGCGCGCCGTATCTGGCCCCGCCAGCCCACGGGAAGCGGAATGACCAGCGCCGGCCGCTCGGGCAGCGCCACGCGCATGTCGGCGGCCATGGCGCCGCAGGCGAGCAATCCGGACAAAGCGGCGATGAAGGCGCGCTTGAGCAATCGGTTCATGGACATCCCTCTGTTCTCGTTAGTTGATCAACCCACCCACTTGCGCGCGTTATGCCACAGGCTCATCCACGGGCTGCGTTCGCCGGCGTCGCCCGACGTCCAGCTCTTCTGGATGTTGCGGAACACGCGCTCGGGGTGCGGCATCATGGCCGTGAAGCGGCCGTCGGCCGTGGTCACGGCCGTCAGGCCGCCGGCGCTGCCGTTGGGATTAGCCGGATAGGCTTCCGTCGCTTTGCCGTGGTTATCGGTGAAACGCATTGCGGCAATGGCTTTGGACGCATCGCCCCGGAAGGCGAAATTGGCATAACCCTCGCCGTGCGCCACCGCGATCGGCAGGCGGCTGCCGGCCATGCCCTGCAGGAAGATGCTGGGCGATTCCAGCACTTCGACCATGCTCAGGCGCGCCTCGAAGCGTTCGCTGCGGTTGGTGGTGAAGCGCGGCCAGGCTTCGGCGCCGGGGATGATGTCGGCCAGCTCGGCAAACATCTGGCAGCCGTTGCACACGCCCAAGCCGAAGGTGTCCTGGCGCGCAAAGAAAGCCTTGAATTCTTCGGACAGCACCGGGTTGAAGGTGACCGAGCGCGCCCAGCCTACGCCGGCGCCCAAGGTGTCCCCATAGCTGAAGCCGCCGCAGGCCACGATGCCCTTGAAGTCGGCCAGCTTGGCGCGGCCGGTCTGCAGGTCGGTCATGTGCACGTCGCAGGCTTCAAAGCCGGCTTCGGTGAACACATACGCCATTTCCACATGCGAGTTGACGCCCTGCTCACGCAGAACCGCCACGCGGGGCCGTGCCGACAGGTTGAGCGCGGGAGCTACCGGCACCTTGGCCGGATCAAACGTCAGCTGTACTTGCAGGCCCGGGTCGGCGGGGTTGCCGGCGGCCGCGTGCTCGGTGTTGGCGCAATCGGGGTTGTCGCGTTGCTGGCAGATCTTCCAGCTGACGGAGTCCCAGACCTGGTGCAGGTCCTGCAACCTGGCCGAGAACACGGCCTTGGTGTCGCGCCAGACCTGGATCTCGCCCTTGCCGACTTCGAGGGAGGCATGCTGCGGGCGGGTCTTGCCGATGAAGTGGCTGAACTTTGACAGGCCGTGCTCGCGCAGGGTCTGCATGACTTCATTGCGCGCGGCGGTGGCCACCTGGATGACTGCGCCCAGCTCTTCGTTGAACAGCGCCTTGAGCGTGAGTTCTTCGCGGCGCGCGCCGACCTGGCTTGCCCAGTTCTTGCTGTCGCCGGTGTCCATGCGGCTGTCAGAAATGCCGTCGCCCTCGACCAGCAGCATGTCGATGTTGAGCGACACGCCCACGTTGCCGGCAAAACCCATTTCACAGACCGCGGCGAACAGGCCGCCGTCGCTGCGGTCGTGGTAAGCCATGAGCTTGCCCTCTTTGCGCAGCGCATTGATGGCATTCACCAGATTGACCAGGTCTTTCGGGTCGTCGAGGTCGGGCACATCGCCCTCTTCCTTGTTGAGCGTCTGCGCCAGGATGGAGCCGCCCATGCGGTTTTTGCCCTTCCCCAGATCGACCAGGATCAGCGTGCTGTCGGCCTCTTCGCGGTCCAGCTGCGGCGTCAGCGTGCCGCGCACGTCGGGCAGCGTGGCGAAGGCGCTCACGATCAGCGAGACCGGCGAGGTGACTTTCTTGCCGGCGTCGCCTTCACTCCACACAGTGCGCATGGACAGGGAATCCTTGCCGACCGGAATCGACACGCCCAGCGCCGGGCACAGCTCCATGCCCACGGCCTTGACGGTTTCATACAGCGCGGCGTCCTGGCCGGGCTCGCCGCAGGCGGCCATCCAGTTGGCGGACAGCTTGACGCGCGGCAGTTCAATCGGCGCGGCCAGCAAATTGGTGATGGCCTCGGCGACCGCCATGCGGCCGGAGGCTGCCGCGTTGACGGTGGCCAGCGGCGTGCGTTCGCCCATGCTCATGGCCTCGCCGGCAAAACCGCTGTAGTCGGCCAGCGTGACGGCGCAGTCAGCCACCGGCACCTGCCAGGGGCCGACCATCTGGTCGCGGTGCGTGAGGCCGCTCACGGTGCGGTCGCCTATGGTGATCAAAAAACGCTTGGAAGCGACAGTCGGGTGGCCCAGCACGGCGATCGCGCTTTGCTGCAGGTCCACGCCGGTCAGGTCGATCGGCTTGATCGAGTGTTTGACGGTTTTCACGTCGCGGTGCATCTTGGGCGGTTTGCCCAGCAGCACATTCATCGGCATGTCGACTGGAGCCGCGGCATCCTTGTCGGACAGCATCAACTGCTTTTCTTCCGTCGCCACGCCGATCACGGCAAAGGGGCAACGCTCGCGCTCGCAAAAAGCCTGGAACTGCGACAGCGACTCGGACGCGATCGCCATCACGTAGCGCTCCTGGCTTTCATTGCTCCAGATTTCCTTGGGCGAGAGGCCGCTTTCCTCCAGCGGCACGGCGCGCAGGTCGAACTTCGCGCCGCGGCCGGCGTCGTTCACGAGTTCGGGGAAGGCGTTGGACAAGCCGCCGGCGCCCACGTCGTGGATCGCCAGGATGGGGTTGGCCGCACCGAGCTGGGCGCACTGGTTGATGACTTCCTGGGCCCGGCGTTCAATTTCAGGATTGCCGCGCTGCACCGAGTCGAAGTCGAGCTGGGCTGCGTTGGCGCCCGAGGCCATGGAACTGGCCGCGCTACCGCCCATGCCGATGCGCATGCCGGGGCCGCCCAGCTGGATCAGCAGGGTACCGGCCGGGAACAGGATTTTTTGGGTGAGCGCCGCGTCAATCGTGCCGACGCCGCCCGCGATCATGATGGGCTTGTGGTAACCCCAGCGCTGGCCGCCCACGGTCTGCTCGTATTCGCGGAAGTAGCCGTTCAGATTGGGCCGGCCGAATTCGTTGTTAAAGGCCGCGCCGCCCAGCGGGCCTTCGGTCATGATCTGCAGCGGGCTGGCGATGTGTTCGGGCTTGCCGTAGTCGCCGTCAAACAATTTGGAGACCGTGAAACCGGTCAGGCCGGCCTTGGGCTTGGAGCCGCGGCCGGTCGCGCCCTCGTCGCGAATCTCGCCGCCCGCGCCGGTGGAGGCACCCGGGAACGGCGAGATCGCCGTCGGGTGGTTGTGGGTTTCGACCTTCATGAGCACATGCATCTGCACGTCGTCGGTGGCGCTGTAGGTCTGCTGGCCGGATAAGCCCGGTTTGGCATAAAACCGCTGGGTTTTGTAGCCTTCCATGACGGAGGCGTTGTCCGAATAGGCCACCACCGTGTGCTGGGGGTGCAGCTTTTCGGTGTTGCGGATCATGCCGAACAGGCTTTTTTCCTGCGGCACGCCGTCAATCGTGAAGTCGGCGTTGAAAATTTTGTGGCGGCAATGTTCGCTGTTGGCCTGGGCGAACATCATGAGCTCGACGTCGGTCGGGTTGCGCTTGAGTTGGGTGAAAGCGTTGACGAGATAGTCGATCTCGTCGGCGGCCAGCGCCAGGCCGAACTCGGCGTTGGCTTTTTCAAGCGCGGCCTTGCCGCCGGCCAGCACGTCAATCGTTTGCAGCGCTGCGCCCTGCAGCTCGGTGAACAGGCCCGCGGCTTCGGCGCGGTCGAACATCACGCTTTCGGTCATGCGGTCGTGCAACAGGCCGGCGACCTGCTCGCGCTGGGCGGCGCTCAGGGCCGTTTTGCTGAAAAATCCGGTTTTTAGCGTGACGCGGTATTCGGTGATGCGTTCGACGCGCTTGACGGCCAGGCCGCAGTTGTGGGCGATGTCTGTGGCCTTGGACGCCCAGGGCGAGACGGTGCCGAAACGCGGCGAAACGATAAAGGCCAGGGCATCGCCGGCCTTGCCCTCGGCCGGCGGGCAGGGTTCGCCGTAAGTGAGCAGCGCCGCGAGCTGGGCCTTGGCGGCCTCCGAGGGCGGCGACTCGGTTGCCACCAGGTGCACAAAGCGGGCGCTGATGCCGACGATCTTGTCGTGGATGGCTTGCAGGCGGGGAAGGAGTTGCTGGACGCGGAAGTCGCTGAGGGCGCTGATCCCGTGGGGTTCGCCCTCAAAAGTCGTCAGGTGCAGGGTCACGGTAGCGGTGGCCTTGTAGTGGGAAGTGGGCAGCTCATGGCTGTTTAGAACCTGTTCAACGTCTTTTTGGAGATCGCATTGGAGTGCAATCGGGATGAGTTGATGCTTCGGATGCGCCGCAGGCTGCACACCGCGCCTTGCATCCCATCCCGAAAAGGTACTTGTGCGATTCCAAAAAGACATTGAACAGGTTCTTAGGGTTTAACACCGCCTGCAAGCGCCTGGTGGGGCCGGGTTTTGCGGGGTACGCGTTAACCCGTAATTTTATCAGTGACTGGGGCACCAGCGGACCGGCCGGGCATCGTGAACGAGCACTTTCGCGCTTCATTCGGGCCAAAAATGCAAAAGCCCTTGCCCCCATGCTGAAAATGCATGTGCCTGGGAGCGGTGGGATAATCGGGGCCATGAGTATTACTTACAAAGATGCTGACGGGATTGAAGGCATGCGCCTGGCCGGCAGGCTGGCCTCCGAAGTACTGGACTACCTCGCCCCCTTCGTGAAACCGGGCGTGACCACCAATGAAATCGACCGCCTGGCCCACGACTACATGACCCAGGTCCAGGGCACCATCCCCGCCACGCTGGGTTACGGCCCCCCGGGCTATGTGCCCTACCCCAAATCGCTGTGCACCTCGGTTAACCACCAGGTCTGCCACGGCATTCCCAACGACAAACCGCTCAAAAAAGGCGACATCGTCAACATCGACGTGACGGTCATCACCAAGGACGGCTGGCACGGCGACAACAGCCGCATGTACCTGGTCGGCGAGGCCTCGATCGCCGCCAAGCGCCTGTGCAACATCACCTATGAAGCCATGTGGCAGGGCATCATGCGCGTCAAGCCCGGCGTGCGGCTGGGCGACATCGGCTTCGCGATCCAGGCCTTCGCCGAAAAGCAGGGTTTTTCGGTGGTGCGCGAGTTCTGCGGCCATGGCATCGGCAAGAACTTCCACGAAGAACCCCAGGTGCTGCATTACGGCCGCCCCGGCACGCTCGAAGAACTGGTGCCCGGCATGACCTTCACCATCGAGCCCATGATCAACGCCGGCAAGCGTGACATCAAGGACGGCCCCGAAAAAGACGGCTGGAGCATCGTGACACGCGACCATTCGCTGTCCGCCCAGTGGGAACACACCATCCTGGTGACCGAGACCGGCTACGAGGTGTTGACCCTGTCCGCCGGCAGCCCGCCGATTCCGGCYTTTGTGCCGCAGCAAAGCCAGCTCCAGGCCACGGTCAGCGCCTGAGCGGGGCACCACCAGTGCCGGTACCGCGCGCGTCCTCCGACACGGCCCCTGCCACATTGAACGGCCTGGGCCCGGTGCGTGAGCAGTACAAGGCCGGCAAAGCCGCCCTGCTGGCCTCGTTGGCGGCCAGCGGCGCGTCCTCGCGCGGCATCCACAGCCTGCTGCAGAAATTCGCCCGCCACGCCGATGCCACATTGCAGGCGCTCTGGGAAGGCGCCGGCTTTCCGGCCGCGGCCTGCCTGGTCGCCGCCGGTGGTTTCGGCCGCGGCGAGCTGTTTCCCCATTCGGACGTGGACGTGCTGCTGCTGCTGCCGGACAACACTGACGTCGATGCCGACCCGGCCCTGAAAGCCAAGGTCGAGCGTTTTATCGGCGCCTGCTGGGATGTCGGCCTGGAAATCGGCTCCAGCGTGCGGACCGCTTCCGGCTGCGTGGAGGAAGCCTCCAAGGACGTCACGGTGCAGACCTCGCTGCTGGAAGCGCGCCTGGTCGCCGGGTCCAAAAAGAACTTCCAGCAGTTGCAAAAACGCCTGGCCGCCGTGCTGGACCCGCAGGCCTTTTACGTGGCCAAGACCCTGGAACTGCGCCAGCGCCATAACAAGTTCGAGAACACGCCCTATTCGCTTGAGCCGAACTGCAAGGAATCGCCGGGCGGCCTGCGCGACCTGCAGGTGATCCTCTGGGTGGCACGTGCCGCCGGCCTGGGCAAGTCCTGGGACGACCTGGCCCGCAAGGGCCTGGCCACGCCCTTTGAGGTGCGGCAGATCAAGGCCAACGAGGCGCTGCTGAGCCTGATACGCGCCCGCCTGCACCTGATCGCGGGCCGACGCGAAGACCGCCTGGTGTTCGACCTGCAGACCGCGGTAGCCGAGTCCTTTGGTTATTCGGCCGAGGCCGACGACGGCAGCAAGCTGCCGCGCCGCGCCAGCGAGGCGCTCATGAAGCGTTATTACTGGGCCGCCAAGGCCGTGACCCAGCTCAACCAGATCCTGCTGCTCAACATCGAGGAGCGGCTGAACCCCAATACCTACCCACTGCGGCCCATCAACGAGCGCTTTTGCGACAAGGCCGGCATGCTGGAGGTGGCCAGCGACGACCTGTATGCGCGCGAGCCGCACGCGATTCTCGAAACCTTTTTGGTTTATGAAACCACCGTCGGCATCAAGGGCCTGTCGGCGCGCACCCTGCGCGCGCTCTACAACGCCCGCGGCCTGATGAACAGCAAGTTCCGCAGCGACCCGGTCAACCGCGACACCTTCCGCCGCATCCTGCAGCAGCCCGAGGGCATCACGCATGCCATGCGGCTCATGAACCAGACCTCGGTGCTGGGCCGCTACCTCTGGATCTTCCGCAAGATCGTCGGGCAGATGCAGCACGACCTGTTCCACGTCTATACGGTGGACCAGCACATCCTGATGGTGCTGCGCAACGTGCGGCGCTTCTTTATGGCCGAGCATTCGCACGAGTACCCGATGTGCTCGCAACTCGCGGGCGGCTGGGACAAGCCCTGGATCCTCTACATCGCCGCGCTGTTCCACGACATCGCCAAGGGCCGCGGCGGCGACCATTCAGAGCTGGGCTGCAAGGAAGTGCACATCTTCTGCCGCCAGCACGGCATCGCCGCCGAGGACGCGAAGCTGATCGAGTTCCTGGTCGGCGAGCACCTGAGCATGAGCCGCATCGCCCAGAAAGAAGACCTTAGCGACCCGGAGGTTATCGCGGCCTTTGCCAAACGCGTGGGCAACGAGCGCTACCTCACCGCGCTCTACCTGCTGACGGTGGCCGACATACGCGGCACCAGCCCCAAGGTCTGGAACGCCTGGAAAGGCAAGCTGCTCGAGGACCTGTACCGCTACACCCTGCGCGTGCTGGGCGGCCGCGCACCCGACGCGGACGCCGAAGTCGAGGCCCGCAAGCGCGAGGCCCTGACCACCCTGGCCCTGCACGCCGAACCCTTCGAGGCGCACAAGGCACTGTGGGACACGCTGGATGTCAGCTATTTCATGCGCCATGAGGCCTCCGACATCGCCTGGCACGCGCGCCAGCTGTCGCGCCACGTCGGCAAGGCCAAGGCCATCGTGCGCGCGCGCCGCTCATCGGCCGGCGAAGGCATGCAGGTGCTGGTCTACACGCCCGACGCGCCCGACCTGTTCGCGCGCATCTGCGGCTACTTCGACGAAGCCGGCTTCAGCATCCTGGACGCCAAGATCCACACCGCCCAGAACGGCTATGCGCTGGACACCTTCCAGGTCGTGAGCCCGACGCTGGCCGACCACTACCGCGAACTCGCGGCCATGGTAGAGGCCGATCTGGACCGCACCATCGAGGAGCCCGGCCCGCTGCCCCCGCCCGGCAAGGGCCGCGTGTCGCGCCGCGTCAAGAGCTTCCCGATCGCGCCGCGCGTGGACCTGCGGCCCGATGAAAAAGCCCAGCGCTGGCTGCTCAGCGTCTCGGCCAGCGACCGCGTGGGCCTGCTCTACCGCATCGCGCGGGTGCTGGCGCGCCACCGCATCAACCTGCAGCTGGCCAAGGTCAGCACCCTGGGCGAGCGCGTGGAAGACACGTTCTTGATCGACGGCCCCGAACTGCAGCACAACAAGGCGCAGATCGCGATCGAAACAGAATTACTCGAAGCGCTCAATACCTGATGGAATGAAATTTCAAATGGCCGGTTTGCGCAGGTACTGCAGCAGCCGACCTTTGTAGTGGCCACCGGCCGGTAATTCGGTCACACGTGTCTCGGTGCGTGAATAGCCCAGCCCATCCATCTTGCGGTTGAAACTGGCGCGGTTGCCGCGGTCCGGGTCGACGATCAGCACCTCGGTGTGCGGCAGCGCATGCAGCTCGATAAACTGCGATAACACCTCGGGCTGGCCGCGGTCGTAGAGCACGTCGCTGCCGATGATCAGGTCAAAACGCTCCAGCAGCGGATTGGCGCGCGACCAGTTGCCGGTCTGGTACTTCATCGCGGGCAGGTGGTTGAGCTTGAGGTTTTCAAGCAGGAACTCCGCCGCCAGAGGATGGCAGTCGCTGGCCGTGATGTTGCCGCCGCGCCTGTGCACGACCAGGCTGGCCAGCGCCAGGCCGCAACCGAGTTCAAGGATGCGCTTGCCTTCGAGCTCGAAGGTCAGCATGGCATGGGCCAGCACCCGGCCCGAAGGCCAGAGCAACCCGAAGATCGGCCATGCCGACGAAGAGATGCCTTCGCGTTCGGCCTCGCCCAGGGGATCGTGGAATTGCTGGCGGTCCAGCAGCGAACGCAGCTGCAGGTCGTCGCCGCTGCCGCTCACGGTTTCATATTTGAGCAGGTAAGGCGGCGAAGGCGGTGGGGAAGCAGCTCCGGGGATGGGAACTGCTCCCGACGCGGGAGCGAGCAACATCCGGAAATTTTTCCTTGCGTGACAACACGCTGAAACGGGGCGAAATAGCCCTCAACCGGGGCCAGTGTACGCCTGCCGCGCCCATCAAATGGCAGACGGCTCAGCGTTTTTCCAGCTGCTTGCCGGTCAGGCTCTTCAGGAATGCTTCGATGTCCTTGCGGTCGGCTGGCGGGATTTCCCGTCCCAGTTGATGGCGGCCCATCAACTGGATGGCCTCATCCAGGCTCTCTACGGCGCCGTCATGAAAATACGGGGCGGTGATGGCGACGTTACGCAAGGAGGCGACGCGGAATACGTGCATGTCTTCGTCTTTTTTGGTGACCAGCAAGCGCCCCTTGTCCGTCTCGACCATGGCGCCGCGGCCCTTCCTGGCACGGTCGCCATAGTAGTCGCCGATCAGGCTGAACTTCATGAAAGTGTTGCCACCCACATTAATTCCGTTGTGGCAACCCACGCAGCCCTGACTCTTGAACTTGTCGTAGCCGACTTTTTCCTGCGCGGTGATCGCCTTGTCGTCTCCCTTGAGCCAATCGTCGAAGCGCGAGGGCGTGACCAAGGAACGTTCGAAACTGACAATGGCCTCGCTGGCATTCTTCTGGGTCACGGGCTCGTCACCGCCATAAATGGCCTTGAACTCGGAAACCATGGCGGGGTCGGCCGCAAGGATGGTGAGCACCTTGCCCCAGTCGTGGCCCATGGTGTCGGCGTTGCCGACCGATCCCGAAATCTGGGCCTCAAGGTCCTTGGTGCGACCCGTCCAGTTGAGCCCTGCCGTGTTGTAGCGCACATTGAAAATTGTTGGCGAGTTCAGTTCACGCACCTTGCCGAATGCGCTGACGGAGTGCCGGCGGGGATCAGCCCCTCCGGCATGCGGAAGATGGCAGGATTGGCACGATACCGAGCCATCGCCCGAGAAACGCTTGTCCGCAAACAGCTTCTCGCCCAGTTTCGCTTTGGCCGGATCAACGTCGGTCACTTTGTCCGGCAATGGAAGAATGGGTTCCGGCGAACGGGTGGCCTGGGCGATCGCAAGCAATTGCGTCGCCGCGGCTATCGTCGCCGCCAGGACGGCAAGTTTGAACAAATGCACACTCATGCTTTCTCCTTCAGGCGCTAGCCATTGACCGTTCGTCTGCTGACAATCGCAGATGGGCATAAAGCAGAGTGTTCTTCTGGCGGTGCGCAACGGCCGGCGCTACGCCATACATCGGAATGCCTCTTTAATATTTTTCCATCGCCCCCGGCTGGCCGCCCTTCTTTTTAGTCGTCGTCCGACGCATCCAGCCCGGGAAAGAGTACTTCAGTGAAACCAAACTGCGTGAAGTCGCGGATGCGCATGGGGTACAGCGTGCCGATCAGATGGTCGCATTCATGCTGCACCACACGCGCATGAAAGCCCTCCACCGTGCGTTCTATCGCGTCGCCGTACTGGTCAAACCCGGCATAGTGGATGCGTGAATACCGCGGCACCACGCCGCGCAGCCCAGGCACCGAGAGGCAGCCTTCCCAGCCGTCCTCTTCCTCGGGGCCCAGCGGCTTGATCACAGGGTTGAGCAGCACCGTGCGCGGCACCAGCGGCGCATCGGGATAGCGTGGGTTGACCGCGTCGGTGCCGAAAATCACCAGTTGCAGGTCCACGCCGATTTGCGGCGCCGCCAGGCCCGCGCCGTTGACGGCGCGCATGGTGTCGAACATGTCCGAGATCAGCAGGTGCAGCTCATCGGTGTCGAAAGCGGTGACGGGCTGGGCGACACGCAGCAGCCGGGGGTCGCCCATCTTGAGGATTTCGCGTATGGTCATGCGCCGATTATGGCGGCGCGAAACCTTTTTGGCTTAATGCCAGCGCCTGTAGCCCCAGCCTCGGTAATAGCCGGGCGCGGGCACCACCACAACGGGGGCGGGTTCGACATAAACGGGGCGGGACGGGTAAACCGCCACGGGAGGGCCGACGGGGGCGACGACGCAGCCGGACAGCAAGGCGGCCAGGCCGGCGGCGGCCACCAGGGCGGGCAAACGTTTGTTATTCATGGAAAGCTCCTGTGTGTACAGGTCTTTTCAACGCTTGGCGCGGACGTCCGGCCTGACGTCCCGTGTGCAAACCCCGGTAACGCCATGTAAGCCGAAGCCGGCGACAGCTACTCCGTGGTGCGGGCGCTGCGGCAGCCCTGGCTCACCATGGGCAGGTGCCAGGAGGACGTCATGCTGACGGCCCGGCCAGCATGACCAGCAGCGCCGCCTCGTCGATCACGGGCACACCCAGCGTCTGCGCCTTGACCAGCTTGCTGCCGGCCTCCTCGCCGGCCACCACGTAGTCGGTCTTCTTGCTGACCGAGCCGGCCACCTTGCCGCCGGCGGCTTCGACCCTGTCCTTGGCCTCATCGCGGCTCAGGGTCGGCAAGGTGCCGGTGATGACAAAGGTCTTGCCCGACAGCGGCTGCGGCGCCCGGGCGGCGGGCTCGCCCTCTTCCCAGGTGACGCCGCAGGCGCGCAGCTGCTCGACCACCTCGCGGTTGTGCGGCTGCTCAAAAAAGGTGCGAATGCTTTGCGCGACGATGGGGCCCACGTCGCTGACCTCCAGCAGTTGCTCTTCCGTCGCGTCCATGATGGCATCGAGTTTGCCGAAATGCCGCGCCAGCTCCTTGGCGGTGGCTTCGCCGACGTGGCGTATGCCCAGGCCGAACAGGAAGCGCGGCAAGGTCGTCTGCTTGGATTTTTCGAGCGCTTCGAGCAGGTTGTTGGCCGATTTTTCGGCCATGCGGTCCAGCTCGGCCAACGCCGTGAGACCCAGCTTGTAGAGGTCAGGCAAGGTGCGGATGATGTTGGCGTCCACCAGTTGCTCGACCAGTTTGTCGCCCAGGCCTTCGACCTCGACGGCGCGGCGGTGCGCGTAATGCAGGATGGCCTCCTTGCGCTGGGCGCCGCAGAAAAGGCCGCCCGTGCAGCGGTAGTCTGCCTCGCCTTCCTCGCGCACGGCGTCCGAGCCGCAGACCGGGCATTTGCGCGGCATGCTGAACTGCGGCGCGTCCTGCACGCGTTTTTCAAGCAGCACACTGACGACTTCGGGGATCACGTCGCCCGCGCGGCGCACGATCACGGTGTCGCCCACACGCACGTCCTTGCGCCGCGCTTCATCCTCGTTATGCAGCGTGGCATTGGTCACGGTAACGCCGCCCACGAACACCGGCGCCAGCTTGGCCACCGGCGTGAGCTTGCCGGTGCGCCCGACCTGCACTTCGATGGCCTGCACGGTGGTGAGCTGCTCCTGGGCCGGGTATTTGTGCGCCACGGCCCAACGCGGTTCGCGCGAGACAAAGCCCATCTTCTTTTGCAGCGCCAGGCTGTTGACCTTGTAGACCACGCCGTCGATGTCGTAAGGCAGGCTGTCGCGCTGCTTGCCCATGGCCTGGTGGAAAGCGATCAGCTCGGGAGCGCCCTGCGCGAGCTGCGTCTGCGTTGCCACCGGAAAACCCCAGGAGCGCAGCGTCATCAGCAACTGGAGGTGGCTCTCGAAAGCCGGGCCGCCCTCTTCCGCCGGCGTGACCTCGCCCAGGCCGTAGGCAAAAAAACTCAAGCGCCGCCGCGCGGCCAAGGCCGGGTCCAGCTGGCGCACGCCGCCGGCCGCCGCGTTGCGCGGGTTGACGAAGGTTTTTTCGCCCTTCGCGCCTTGCGCGATCTTCTCGCGCTGCTTTTCGTTGAGCGCTTCAAAATCGGCGCGGCGCATATAGACCTCGCCGCGCACCTCCATCACGGGCGGCGCATCGGACGGCAGGCGCAAGGGAATCTGGTTGATGGTGCGGATGTTCTGCGTGACGTCCTCGCCGACCTCGCCGTCACCGCGCGTGGCGGCCTGCACCAGGATGCCGTTCTCATAACGCAAGCTCATGGCCAGGCCGTCGAACTTGAGCTCGGCCACGTACTCCACCGGCGGGTCTGACTCGGCCAGGCCCAGTTCCTTGCGCACGCGGGTGTCGAAGTTCTGAGCACCCGTCGCCTCGGTGTCGGTTTCGGTGCGTATGCTGAGCATGGGCAGCTTGTGGCGCACGCTGGCGAACTGGTCCAGCGGCTTGCCRCCCACGCGCTGGGTCGGTGAGTCCGGCGTCAACAGTTCGGGGTGGGCTGCTTCAAGTTCCTGCAGCTCCCTGAACAGCCTGTCGTATTCGGCATCGGGGATCGTGGGCTCGTCAAGCACGTAGTAGCGGTGCGCGTGCAGGTGCAGCTCTGCACGCAGGGCAGCGGCACGCGCCGCGGCGGAAGTTGGCTGCGGCGACGGTTCGGGCTGCGCAAACAGGTCTTTGGTGGCCATGGAAACACTCGAAATGGGGCGCAAGGCCGGGGGAATCAGGAAAAAAGCCGGCGTCCCAGCACCGAACCCGCCGACAAATCGCGGCTGTCCAGCGTGTCGTAGAGCTGCTCGAGGTCGGCGTGTATGACTTCCATGGCCTCGGGGCGGATCAGGTTGCCGTTGTCGTCGATGATCACGCCGTCCATGTTGGCGGCCAGGGCCAGCGCGGCTTCGCACATGCGGGCGAAGGGCTGCTCGGAGCGCAGCACCTGCGGCACGTCCAGAGACAGCGTGAGTTCACGCAGGGCCGTCTGTTCGGGGTCTTCGGCCATGGCGGCCTGGGTGTCGAAGGCCAGGCCCAGGATGGGCGCGTGGCCTTGCTGGCTGGCGGGCAGCACCATGCGGCCGGGAATGGAGCCGGCGACAAAGCCCAGGCGTGCCGCGCTTTGCTGCACATAGCCGGGGCTCCAGGCGGTGTTGACGGCGCGCAGCGTGAAACTCAGTTGCGCGTCGTGGGCGCTGGCGAATTGGTCGAGTTCGCGGGCGCGCGCGACCTCGTCCACCATCTCGGGAAACTCGGGCTCGCCGCCCACAGCGTCGGCAAAAGCCTGGGCCTTCATGACGAACTCGGAATATTCGATCTGGTTCAGCGCGCCGGTGCGGTTGGCCAGTTGCACGCCGCACTGGAAGGCGCTGTAGCGATGGCCGGCCGTGGGGAATTCCCATTCGCCGGTGATCACGCTAAGGCCTTCGACGCCAAAGGGCTTGCTGCCGGCGCGGCGCGTGCTGGGCATGGCGGCCAGCGCGGCTTCGCCCGAGACCACGCCGTCCAGGGCAACGGCCGCCATGGCGTCGATCAGGATGTCCAGGCCCGGCTTGCGCTCGGGCGTGGTGAGCCGCGTCAGTGAATTGAGGGAGGCCAGGCCCGAATCGGCGTCGAAGCTGGGCTCCAGGCGCTCCGGCTCGCCTGCAGTTTCGGCCGTCGAGTGGTCTACCGGCATAGTCG
>NZ_JBFUBY010000015.1:0-27717 GCF_056405515.1 Polaromonas sp. P1_G2 | reverse complement strand
GGCGTGCTGGGCGTGGGTTCCAGGCCTAGCACCTGGAAACGCGCCTTGACAGGCGTGGAGTTCAGGGCGTCCACCAGCGTCTTGTTGAGCTTGGCGATCACGGCGTCCGGCGTGCCGGCCGGCGCGGCCAGGCCTTGCCAGGCGTAGGCTTCAAAACCCTTGAGGCCTTGTTCGTCCAGCGTGGGGATGGTCTCGAAGTTCTTCACGCGCTGCGGGCTCGCGATGGCAATGGCGCGCAGCCGCCCGGCATTGATAAAGCCCATGCCGCTGGCAGTGTCGACAAACATGAAAGGCACTTGCCCGCCCGCCACGTCCTGCACCGCCGGTGCGGCGCCGCGATACGGCACATGCACCAGGTTGAGGCCGGTCTTGCCGCGGAACAGTTCCGTGGCCAGGTGGTGCGGACTGCCGGCGCCCGGCGTGGCGTAGCTGACGCCGCCCTTCTGGGTCTTGGCCCAGGCCGTGAACTCGGCCAGGTTTTTGGCAGGCACGGCGGGGTTGACGACCAGGATCATCGGGAAACGCGCCAGCAGGCCTATGGGCGCCAGGTCTTTTTCAGCGCTGTAGCTGAGCTTGGTGTAGAGCGCCGGATTGGCCGCCAGCGTGGCGGTGTCGCCGGTCAGCACGGTGTAGCCGTCGGGTTTGGCGTGGGCCACGTAGTCGGCGCCGATGTTGGTCGCGGCCCCCGGCTTGTTGTTGATGATGAGAGGCTGGCCCAGGGCCTGGCCCATGGCTTCGGTCAACGCGCGCGCCACCACGTCGGAGCCGCCGCCCGCCGGGTAAGGCACTACCCATTCGATGGGGCGTGCCGGCCAGGTCTGCGCGGAAGCGGCGGTGGAGGCCAGCGCCAGTACGGCAAGCAGGCGGCGAAGGGAAGCGGGAAGGCGGTGCATGTTTTGTCTCCGTGAAATGGTTATGGGTGATCGGGAAGGGGTATCGGAATCAGGTGGCCGCCAGGCGCTCGGCCTGGGCGATCAGCGCCAGGGCTTCGCCGGCGTCGGGCTGGCGGCTCAGCAACGCGAGCGCCAGCGTGGCCAGCAGCAGTGGCGCCCTCGCCTCGCCGACACGGGCCGTGGCCTCCGCGAGCGCTGTATAGGCCTGGTCAAGGTCGCCGGTTTGGGGCAGTGTCGGGTTCATGGTTGTCTCCTCAATCATCAAGCTGGCCGCTGCTGGAAAGGCTTCAACGCGGAGGCAATTTCCGCGGCTGAGGCCGCCTTCCAGCGGCCCATGAGGTAGCCGTCGGGCCGCACCAGGAAGGCCGAGCCCTCACCAGCGCGGTAGCGCTCGCGGGCCTGGCCGAGCTCATCGAGCAGGACGTCATTGGCGGGCTCGCCCTGCTTGCCAATAGCGATCACCTTGACGGAAGCGGGGCCGTCCTGGCCGGAGGCCGCCAAGGCGGCGATGCCTTTTGGCAGTACGCCCTTCTCGCTGAAATACAGCAGCACAAAACCGCCACCGAAACACGATGTGAGATGAAGGTCGCCGTCCGCACCACGCAGCCTGGCCTCAGGTGCGGGCATGCCGGCGCGCGCACCGGCGCCGAAAGCGCTTTCCTGCGCGGCCAGGTTCAGCGGCGAGCCCACATATTCGACTGGAGTGGATTGGCGCGGGTTCAGCAGCGAGGCCACGGCGGCGTCCTCGGTCGCCAGGCGCAGCGCGGCTTCGCGCAACAGCTTGAAGCCGTGGTTGGGCGGCGCCATGAATTCGGTGCTCTTGGCGCCGTAACGGATGTTCTCGCGCGTGGCCTGCACGCGCTCGCTGGAATAACTGTCGAGCAGCGAATCCGCGGCGCGGCCCTGTTGCACCAGCGCCAGTTTCCAGGCCAGGTTGCCCGCATCGTCCAGGCCCGAGTTGAGCCCACGCACGCCGAAGATGGGCACCAGGTGGGCCGCGTCGCCGGCGAACAGCACACGGCCGTGGCGGTAGCTGGGCAGCGTCAGGCATTTGGCGTTGTAGATCGAAATCCACAGCGGCTCCCAAGGCTGGTCCTCGCCGATCATGGACAAATGGCTTTGCACGCGCGGCAGCACATTCTCGGGTTTGACCGCCTCGAGCGGGTCCTCGTCGTCGCGGATCTGGTAGTCGATGCGCCAGACGTCGTCGGGCTGGCGGTGCATCAGGATGGTGGAGCCGGGATTCGACGGCGGGTCGAACCAGGCCAGGCGCTCAACCGCGCGGCGGGTTTTCTGCACCACGTCGACGATCACGTAGCGACCCTCGTACTGTGTGCCTTCGAGCTGCAGGCCCAGCTGTTCGCGCACCGTGCTGCGGCCGCCATCACAGGCCACCACCCAGTCAGCCTGCACGGTATGCGTGCCGTCAGGCGCCTCGATATCCACCTGCGCGCCGCCGGCCTCGGGCCGCACCGCCGTCACTTTGCTGGACCAGCGCACGTCAACCAGGCCGGCCTGGGCCAGCGCCGCCTTGTGCGCGAACTCCTCGGCATAGAACTGCTGGATATTGACCATGGGCGCGAAGCGCTGCGTAGGCTCGCTGGGCATCTGGAAATGCAGCACTTCGCGGTCGCGGAAGTAGCTGCGCCCGCCCACCCATGACAAGCCTTTGTCCCCCAGCGCCTTGTCGGCGCCGACCCAGCCGAAAATTTCCTGCGAGCGGCGCGACATGCAGATGGCGCGGCTGCCGGCGCAATAACCGGCGTCGGCCTCCACCACCAGGCTGGCGACGCCGTGGCGCGCCAGCAAAGCCGCCAGCGTCATGCCCACCGGGCCGCCGCCGGCAATCAGCACCGGCACACGGCGCGGCCAGCCGGAAGAACCCGAAGAAAGAGGCGTTGTCACGATGCGCTTGTTCCGGTTGATTTATGGTTGCGATCGCAACTATAAACCCATCCGGTTGCGTCCGCAACCATTTATTCGACAACCTCCGTAGAGGCCGGGGAACCCGAATTTAGTTGCGCACCACCGTCATCTGGCCGCGCACTTCACCAGCGGGATAGGCCGCCGTATGAATATTGGCATACCACCGGCCTGCCATCAGGTCGGCGGCCTGGGCGGCTGTCAGCGTTGCGCTGCCGTCCATGGGACTGCTTGGAGGGCCGGCCCATCCCAGGGCAACGCCGGCGTTGGCGCCGATGGCGGCGGGGCCGTGAAAGTGCCCTGCCGTTGCAGGCCCGGTGAGACGGGTGTAGTTGACCTTCCAGCGAAGCAGGTTGGTGCTGGGGTCGAACACGGCATCGACCGAGCCGCTGCCGGGGCTGGCATTGGCGGGCACTTCATTGGCGCCGCGAAGCTGCGTGGTGAAAGCGACCAGGCTGGATTGCTTGTTCATCACACCGCAGCCGGTGATGGCGGCAGCGGCCACAGCCAGGGCGGCCAGGGACATTCGGGTGGCGGTACGGCGTGAAAGCATGGGTCGGCTCCTTGAAAAGTTGCAGCCGATTGTGCGTGTCGCACCGCGCCCGGACCCGTAGGACAAACCCCATGCGAACAGTCGGTTCCGGACGACGCCCCTACCCCACCGCGCGCCGACACATCCGCATGCGCGCGAGCCGGAGACTGTTGGGATAGTCATATCCGCAAGAAGGACACCCATGGCATCCCGCGTTCTATGGAAAGGCGCCATCAGCTTCGGCCTGGTCCACATCCCCGTCGCGCTGCATTCGGCCACCTCCGAAAGCGGCGTCAACTTCGACTGGCTGGACAAGCGCAGCATGGACCCGGTGGGCTACAAGCGCATCAACAAGCGCACGGGCAGGGAAATCACCAAGGAAAACATCGTCAAAGGCGTCGAATACGAGGACGGCCAGTACGTGGTGCTGTCGGAAGACGAAATCGCCGCGGCCTATCCCAAGACCACCCAGACCATTGAAATCGAAAGTTTTGTGCCCAACACCGAGATTCCCTTTGTCTACCTCGAGCGGCCCTACTACGTCGCGCCCATCAACAAGGGCCAGAAGGTCTATGCGCTGCTGCGCGACACCTTGCTGAAAACGCAGCGCGTCGGCGTTGCCCGCGTCATCATCCAGACCAAGCAGCACCTGGCCGTGCTGGTGCCCGCGGGCCCGGTGCTGGTGCTGAACCTGTTGCGCTGGGGCGCCGACATCCGCTCGATCGAAGAGCTGAACCTGCCGCCTGTGGGTGCCAAGGCCGCCGGCCTTTCCGACAAGGAACTGGCCATGGCCAAACAGCTGGTAGACGATATGACCGGCAAATGGGACCCGGAACAGTTCACCGATTCCTTCAAGGACGACATCATGGCGCTGGTCAAGCGCAAGGCCAAGGAAGGCAAACTGGAGAACGTGGTGCAGCCGGAGGAGTCCGACGAAACCGAAACCCGTTCCGGCGCCAAGATCATCGACCTGACCGAACTGCTGCAGCGCAGCCTGCGCAAAGGCGGCGGCGACGCGCCCAAATCCAAGCCGGCCGCCAAAACAAAGGCCTCCGCCAAAACGCCGGCACGCAAAAAGTCCGCGGCCAAAAGCGGCGCGCATGCCCCCGCCAGGCGGCGCGCCGCCTAGCCGGCCACTGCCGCGCAGGCCGACGACATGGGCACCCGCGATTCGCTGAAACACTACCGCGCCAAACGCGACTTCACGCGCACGCCCGAACCCGCGGAGGGCGGTGCACGTTCGGACAAGGCCTTGAGCTTCGTGATCCAGAAGCACGATGCCCGCAACCTGCATTACGACTTCCGCCTGGAGCTGCAGGGCGCACTCAAAAGCTGGGCGGTTCCCAAGGGCCCCAGCCTGGACCCGGCCGTCAAGCGCATGGGCATGCGCGTGGAAGACCACCCTATCTCCTACGCAGGTTTTGAAGGCAGCATCCCCGCCAGACAATACGGTGCCGGCGACGTGATCGTCTGGGACCGCGGCCTGTGGACACCGCACGGCGACCCGGCCAAAAGCCTGCGTCAAGGAAAACTGAAATTCGACCTGCACGGTGAAAAACTCAAGGGCGGCTGGACCCTGGTGCGCATGCACGGCCGCGGCGACGACAGCAAGGAACCCTGGCTRCTGATCAAGGAACACGACGAACACGCCCGCCCCGAAAAAGAATACGACGTGCGCGAGGCCCTGCCCAACAGCGTGCTCTCGGGCCAGCCCCTGCCTCGTGACGCCGCGGGAAAATCCGGCAAGGCGCCACGCAAGACGGCRACGAAGAAGGCCTCAGCCGCCTCAGCAAAAAAAGCCGCAGCGCAAACAGACAACGGTATTCCCGAAGGCGCCGTCAAGGCCAAACTGCCCGAAATACTCTCACCGCAACTCGCCACGCTGGTCGCGCGCCCGCCGGCCGACCCGCAGGGCTGGGCCTACGAGATCAAGTACGACGGCTACCGCCTGCTGGCCCGCATAGACGGGACCTCGGTCCGCCTCATGACGCGCAACGGCAATGACTGGACGCACAAGCTGCCCAAGCTGGCCCAGGCCGTGGCCGCGCTGGAAATCCCTTCGGGCTGGGTCGACGGCGAAATCGTGGTGATGAACGAGCGCGGCGTGCCCGACTTCGGCGCGCTGCAAAACGCCTTCGACCATGCCAGCACAGCCCGCATCCTCTACTACGTGTTCGACCTGCCCTACTTCGACGGACTGGACCTGCGCCAGTTGCCCCTGGCCCAGCGCCGGGAGCTGCTGTGCGCGCTGGTCACCCGCCATCCGCAGGAGACCATTCGCTTTAGCGACACGTTTGAGGAAACACCGCAAGACCTGCTGGAGTCGGCGCGGCAAGTCGGGCTCGAAGGTGTGATCGGCAAGCGCATGGATTCGGCCTATGTCTCGCGCCGCTCGCCGGACTGGATCAAGCTCAAGACCCAGCTGCGCCAGGAGTTCGTCATTGGCGGCTACACCGAACCCAAGGGCTCGCGCGCCGGCCTGGGCGCGCTGATGCTGGGCGTGCACAACGAGGACGGCGCGCTGAAGTACGCCGGCAACGTCGGCACCGGCTTCAATGACAAGGTGCTCAAGGACCTCAAGGCGCGGCTGCAGAAAATCCATGCGGAGCGCAGCCCCTTCGCAAAGCTGCCCGCCGGCGTCAAGGGCCAGTGGGTCAAACCGCGGCTGCTGGCCGAGGTCGCCTTCGGCGAATGGACCCACGGCGGCCACATCCGCCATTCGGTGTTCCAGGGCCTGCGCCGCGACAAGCCCGCCACCCACATCGTTCGTGAAAAACCCGCCGCCCTGCAGCGCGGCAAGAAAGGCGCCGCCGTGAACCCCGCGAAAAACCCCGCCAGCGAAAAACCCAGTGCCAAGGGCAGCCTGAAAGCCGCGGCAAAAACACCCGCCAAAGCCGCCCCGGCCGCGCTGAAATCCCTGCGCGTCACGCATGCCGACCGCGTGGTCGACAGCAGCACCGGCTTCACCAAACAGAACGTGGTCGAGCACTATGCGCAGGTCGCGGCTCTGATATTGCCGCATCTCAAGGCGCGGCCGACCTCGCTGGTGCGCGCGCCCTCGGGCATAGGCGGTGAGCTGTTCTTCCAGAAGCACGCCGAAGCCAGCTCGGTCCCGGGCATCAAATTGCTGGACCCCGCGCTGGATCCCGACCACGAGCCGCTGCTGGAAATCCCCACCACGGCCGCCCTGCTGGCCGCCACCCAGGTCAATGTGCTGGAGTTCCACACCTGGAACGCCACGACGCGCGCCATCCACAAGCCCGACCGCATGACCTTTGACCTGGATCCCGGCGAAGGCGTGGCCTGGCCGCAGATGCAGGAGGCCGCGCAGCTGGTACGCGCCTTTCTCGACGAGCTGAAGCTGTCCAGCTTCCTCAAGACCAGCGGCGGCAAGGGCCTGCACGTGGTGGTGCCGCTCAAGCGGCAGTACGACTTCGACACCGTCAAGGATTTCTCGCACGCGCTGGTGATGCACCTGGCCTCGGTGATCCCCCAGCGCTTTGTCGCCAAGAGCGGCCCTAAAAACCGTGTCGGCAAGATTTTCCCGGACTACCTGCGCAACGGTTTCGGCGCGACCACGGTGTCTGCCTGGTCGCTGCGCGCCCGGCCCGGGCTGGGCGTGTCGGTGCCCGTCGCCTGGGATGAACTGGATTCGCTGACCAGCGGCGCGCACTGGACGGCGCAAACCCTGGGCGCCCGGCTGGGCGTCGGCAACCGGCCCTGGGACGCCTACGAGGCCTCACGCAACAGCCTGACCGCCGCGATGAAACAGCTTGGCTTCAAGCCGCCGGCGCGGCGCGCCTGACACAGGGGATCGAACTGTCATCCACTTCCTACACCGGCAGGGCCAGCGGCCCGACATGGCCGGCCGCAAG
Organism: Polaromonas sp. P1_G2; assembly: GCF_056405515.1. NCBI lineage: Bacteria > Pseudomonadati > Pseudomonadota > Betaproteobacteria > Burkholderiales > Comamonadaceae > Polaromonas > Polaromonas sp. P1_G2. The sequence continues at coordinate 20,494 of NZ_JBFUBY010000015.1, read as the reverse complement.
CAGCCTTTAAATTGACCTTGTGGGGGTTCCAAACCTCGCATTTCGCATTCATCCACTCACTCAAGGAGACCTGTATGCCTTCGAACCAGAATGATCCGAAACGGAACAATCCCCAAGCCCAGGACAAACAGCAGCAACAAGGCCAGCGTAACCAGCCCGGCCAGCAGGACCGCCAGAACGTCAACCAGTCCAGCGATGCGCAATTGAACCAGGGCCAGGGCAACCAGCGCCAGGGGCAGCAAGGCCAGCACGGCAGCGCCCAGAACAACCAGCAGAAGCAGTCGCGCAACCAGTCCGAGCGCGATGAGAACATGGAGCCCCAGGACTCCGGCAGCCGGCAGTCGGGACGCAGCAACAGCTGATAGCGCTGTGGACCGCATTTCCCCAAAAGACAAGTAGAGGCCATGTGCCTCCGCTTTTTTTGCGCCCAGACAAAAGGGTTTGCGAGGCCCCCATGAACCAGCCCGATGAAATGGACCTGACGCTCTACCTGCAGACCGAGGGCCGCCGGCTCGCGGCGGAACTCGCGAAGCAGCGGGCCGCTCCTGCCTCCCGGCCCTCCTCTGCCCAGCAGCAATGCGCCTCGGCGCAGTCCGGTAGCCAGCGTCCCGCGCGCAGCCTCAGCGAAGCGCTGCAGCGCATGGGCGTGGCCGGCGCGCATCCGCGCCGCCGCCTGTAGGTCGCCGCCGCGACTTGCCCGCGGGCACTGGCCTTGCGCCTGCCCGCGTCCTATCATTCAGGCAGCGCACCCGCATGCGCCTGGAGACACCATGAAGCCCCTCTTGCCCTTCACACTGGCCGGCTTGCTGCTTTTGTCGGCTTGCCCCGATCCCAAATCGCCGAAGGCTCCTCCCAAAGTACCCGAGCCCAAAGCCGCTGTCGACTCGGCCCTGGCCCCACTGCCGGCGCAACCCGCAGCAGCACATCGCAACGCGCACGCATGAAGCCCCTCCGGTGCGCCTTCGTCCCCCTGTTCACGCTGCTGTGCGGCGCCTGGCTGGCCGGCTGCGCCGCCACCAGCGACCCTCTCGTGCAGCGCGTCACCGTCGAAGGCCGGACCTACCTGCTCAGCCCGTTGACCGCCGGGACCTGGACGGCCACGGCGCCAGCCGCGAGCCCCATTTCCACCACGCCTTCTGTGCGCACCGCCCTCCTGACAGCGATCGAGCAACGCTCTGGCTGCAAGGTCACCGATGCCGACTATTCACGCGGCGGCATGCAGCTGGATGCACAAGTGGATTGCGCAAGCCGCCTCAAAAATTAAGCGGACTCCGGCGAAAAAAAGGGGCAGCCTGCGCCGCCCCTGGTTTGCCGAGCCTCGAGTGCCGGCAAGAAACTTCAAGAACCTTCGTGAAGCCGGTGCTTTATTTCGATGCCTTTAATGCATCGCGCAGTGCTTTGACCTGGTCATGGTTGCGCTGCGCACCCCGGGCCTGGCGTTCCACCATCGCCCTGATCGACGACGGCAGGTTTTGTTTCAAGGCCTTGCGGTAGCGCGCCACGGCGGCGTCTTCGCCGCGCTCACATTCATTGAGCATGGCCTGGTCGCTGTAAGCACTCAGCGTTGCCCGCACGGACACCCATCCGCGGTGCAGCGCGCCGGCCATCGAGCCGCCGTCATCGGGCTTGCCGCCCAGCTGGCGTATCAAGGTCTGCAACTCCAGGCCCGCGGCCCGGCATTCGCCGGAATGGCGGTGCAGCAGCACCTTGATGTCCTCGGAGCGCGCGTGCTCGGCGCATTCGCGGAAACCGTACTCGCCGTCACGGCAGGATTCCAGCAGGTCGTTGAGCGTGTCGACGATTTCCTCGTCGTCCGCAACGCCGGCAGCGTCGGCGTTGCTGAGGCTTGTGTCGCTGCGGGAGGCAGCGGTTTCATAAGCGCTGACCTGGTCGTGCGCGCGGTTCCAGGCCGCGCGGCTGGCCTGGCGGGCCTGCGGCCAATCCAGGGTCGAACGTCCCCTGTAGGTATCCCAGCGGTCCGCCAGGCGCATTTCGGCCTCCTCGAACGAGCCGGGGTAATCGCGCCGTCCTTCCACGCCCAGCCGGTAGGCGGGCGCATAGTCGTCAAAGGGGCGGCCCATTTCGTAATAGGGCTCCAGCGTGTGCCTGTCGCGCCACAAGGCTTCCGCAGCCGTGGGATCCAGTGCTTCGGCGGCTTCCTTGCCGCCCATGCCACCGGCGATCGCACCAGCCACGCCGCCGACAACAGCGCCGGCGGGGCCGGCCACCACACCGGCGGCCGCGCCTGCGGCAACGCCGCCCATGGCCGCGCCTATGCCGGTGCCCACCGGATGTGAGCCGGGCTCCTTGCTGATCGGGTCAAGATTGGGATCGTGTTCTTTGGCCATGTGTATCTCCTTTGTCGAACGCGGGTTTGAAAGACGTCCGGGCCATTACTCTTCATCACCTGGCCGGACACTGGCCACCATGGTCTCGCGCGGTGCAAGGCCTCATGGTCAGGCAAGCACAGACAGGCATGTAGGAGAGCGCCGCGCGGAAATGCGCGCCGCTGGCGACCGTGAGCCGCACCCTTTCAGGCATCAAGCTCCGGGTAGCGGCGGAAGATGCCGTCCTCGTTGAAAGGGATGCGCCGCTCGCTCGCGAGGTAGGCGGCCACACGCCTGTGCTTCGCCACACCGTCATGCAGGTCCATCACCCGCGATGCATGGTTCAGGGCACGGCGGGCGGCCTTGGGAAAGGCATACAGCAGCCCTTCCACCAGCTGGAAAAGTGAAAGATCGGCATAGCTCAGGCGGCCGCCCACCAGGTGCGCATCACCGCGCGGGTTTCGCTCGAGCACGGTTTCAAACCAGGCCAGGAATTTTTTGATGCGCGCCGTCCTGAACTCCTTCGCGCGCCTGAGCGCTTCCTTCTTCTGGTCTTCGTAATAAAGGCCGGTGCCCACCGGGTGATGTGAGTCGTGCGCTTCGGCCACGATGTCGGCAATGGTGAGCTGGATCTGGTGCGTCCAGAGGCGGGCCGTTTCGCTTTTACCGACCAGGCCCAGGCGCGGGCCCAGGTACAGCAGGATGGCGGCCGACTGGCCGACGATGGTCTTGCCGTCGACCAGGAAAGGCGGCGCGAAGGGCGGATGCCGCACGCCGGCGTTTTCCATGAAGTAGGTCATCGCGGGAATGCCCTGCCCGTCTTCCTCGCAACCGCGCGCCACGTCCACATAGTCGGCGCCGGCGGCCTCCAGCGCCAGCCTGGCAAATTCGCCGCGCCCCTGGATGCCGGGCCAATAATGAAGTTCGTAAGGCATGAATGAAACTCCTGTGAGGGTCGTTTCATTCTGCGTGAAACCATGGCTTGAATCTACGGTAAATGCCGCTGCGTCCGCTTGTCCTACGAAGATTTCGCCCTCCTCCGACAAGCCGCCGCCAGGAGCGGAACTACGTTGAAGCTACGTCCATCCAGGCCTGCACGCTATAGCGCCCAAGGCTTGTTTCCGGCGTTATTTCTGGAGTTCCCATGACAGCCTCCACCCTCCCCGCATCCCTGCACGGCAAAACCCTGCGCTGGACCTTCAAGGACGGCCCGACACGGGGCCATACCTTTGAGCACACCTTTGCCGGCGACGGCTCCCTGACCTGGCGCGGCGCGGGCCCGGAGGCCAAAGACCACCACGAAAACGCCAGCGCCGCCGTGAAAGTGTCGGACGACGTGCATGTGGTGTCCTACCTCTCCAGGGAGAGCGGCTACACGCTGACGGTGGCTCTCAACCTCACGACCGGCCAGGCCATCGGTTTTGCTTCCAACGGCAAGGACTGGGTGCAGCAGTCGGGTACCTTCGAGGTCGTAGGCGCCAGCCGTTAGCCGTTAAGCACCGGCAGCGATCTGCCTCAAAGCCTGCTCAAACACTTCCACCGGTTGCCCGCCGGAAATCAGGTGGCGGTCATTGATGATGACGGCCGGCACCGAATGGATGCCCTGGGTCAGGTAGAACTGTTCGCGTTCGCGCACCTCGCGCGCGTACTCGCCTGAAGCCAGCACTTCCCGTGCACGGGCCTCATCCAGGCCTGCCTCCACAGCCGCCTTCACCAGCACCTCGTGCGAGGCCGGGCTCTGGCCGTCGGTGAAATAGGTTCTAAACAGCAACTCCTTGAGCGCCTTCTGCTTGCCCGCGCCTTCGAGCTCGGCCCAGTGCAGCAGCCGGTGCGCGTCAAAGGTGTTGTAGATGCGGCTGCGCCCGCCGCCGGGCTCGTCGGCCATGCTGAACTTGAAGCCGACCTGCGCGCCGCGGGCGCGTATGTTCTCGCGGTTGGCCTGAGCCTGCCCGGCCGAGATACCGTATTTCTGGGTGATGTGCTCGGTGATCTCCTGGCCCTCGGGCGCCATCTTGGGGTTGAGCTCAAAGGGTTGGAAATGCAGTTCGGCCTGGATGTCGCCGCGCACACGCTCCAGCGCCTGGTCCAGCGACTTCAGGCCAATCACGCACCAGGGGCAGGAAACATCGGACACAAAATCGATCTTGAGTTGGGTGGTCATGGGACTAGTCTTGGGAGTTGTTCTGCTTCTGCGTTAGCCGGATTTTGGCCCGCAATGGCTCAGCTTGCGGTGCGCCCCGGGATATTCAAGTACCCGATGCGTGGTTAATCCACGGGCGCCGCCGCAGGCCGGAGCCTTCTATGGCAGCTCGTTTCAAGAAACTGTCACACAAGCTTCCTAAGATTCCCGCAGCGCAGCATGACCGCAGCTTCGCGATCATCCCCACCTGAAGAAAAACTGGAAAACACCAATAATGTCCGACCTGGCCACCCCCTCCCTCCCGTCCCGCCGCACCGCCCTGAAGTTCCTGGCCACCGCGCCCATGCTGCCGCTGGGCGCCCTGGCCTCCAGCAGCCTGCTGTCGGGCTGCGCCACCAGCGGCCCCGCCGCCGCCGGCAATTACCTGTCTTCAAGCTTCACGTCCATGGCCGCGCCCTCGCTGGCCGACACGGCCGCCATGGCCACCACCACCGTGGGTTCCAGCCTCCAGGTCCGCCTCAAAGACAACAGCACGCAAAGCTACAAGCTCGCCTACCAGCCTTTCTTCGTCACCGGCGACATGGTGCCGGACGGCAAGGGCGGCACCATCCTGAGCGGCGGCTATGTGGACATCAACAACCAGCCCATCATCGACCGCTCGGTGCCCGGCAAGGAACGCCAGATGTTCTCCGACTCGCCCGACGGCACCTCGCTGCTGGGCCTGCCCAATGCCAACGTGCCCGGCGTCAAGGGCAAGGCGGTCTTCGCCGTCGTGCAGTTTGAATACACCACGCGCGACCAGGCCGGCGCAGATGCCTACGGCAACCTGCCCTCGCCCATCGCCGTGCTGACGCTGGACCAGGACCCCGCCACCGGCAAGCTCAGCCTCGTGAAGTACCACAACGTTGACATGTCCAAAGCGCACGGCCTGTGGATCACCTGCGGCGCCAGCCTGTCGCCCTGGAACACCCACCTCTCCAGCGAAGAGTACGAGCCCGACGCGCCTTTCGCCGCCGAGAGCGCGCAATTCAAGAAGTTCAGCAAGAACGTCTACGGCGACGAGACCAAAGCCAATCCCTACCACTACGGCCACCTGCCTGAAGTCACCGTGCACCCCGATGGCACCGGCACGGTCAGGAAGCACTACAACATGGGCCGCATCTCGCATGAGCTGGTCCAGGTCATGCCCGACAACCGCACCGTGCTGATGGGCGACGACGCCACCAACAGCGGCCTCTTCGTCTTTGTGGCCGACCGCGAGAAAGACCTCTCGTCCGGCACGCTGTACGTCGGCAAGCTGGGCAGCGGCTTCTCGGTCGACCCGGCCGCCGAAGGCGCGAAGATCTCCTGGATCAAGCTGGGACACGCCAGCAGCGCCGAGATCGAAAAGATGGCCGACACGCTCAAGCCGGCCGACATCATGACGGTGCTCAAGGCCGACCCGTCGGACGCCAGCTTCACCAAGGTGTTCTACGGCGGCAACGCCAACTGGATCAAGGTCAAGCCCGGCATGGAAAAAGCCGCCGCCTTCCTCGAAACCCACCGCTATGCCTACCTCATGGGCGGCAGCATGGGTTTTTCCAAGATGGAAGGCACGACCGTCAACATCAAGGACAAGGTCGCCTACTCGGCACTGCAGAACATGCAGGACTCCATGGTCAAGACCGGCAAAGGCTGGAACGCGGCCAGCGGCATCGCCCTGGACAAGGCCCTGATCGCCGGCGGCGTGATGATGCACAAGCTGGACGGCGGCCAGAAAGATCTGGGCGGCAACGCCATCAACAGCGAGTGGATGCCGGTGCACACCAAGGCCCTGCTGGTCGGTGAAGACATCGCCGCCGACGCGCTGGGCAACAAGGCCAACCCCAACAAGGTCTCCAACCCCGACAACCTGAAGTTCTCGGAAAAGATGCGTACCCTCTTCATCGGTGAAGACAGCAGCACCCACGTCAACAACTTCATCTGGGCCTACAACGTCGACACGAAACAGCTGTCGCGCCTGATGTCCATGCCCTCGGGCGCCGAGGCCACCGGCCTGCACGTGGTGGACGACCTGAATGGCTGGACCTACATCATGAGCAACTTCCAGCACGCCGGTGACTGGATCCCGGCGCTGCACGGCAAGGTGCAGGCCGTGCTGGACCCGCTGGTGCGCGCGAACTACAAGGACCGCTTCGGCGCGGCCGTCGGCTACCTCACCGCCGACCCAAGCAGCATCAAGCTGGGTTAAGAGCGGAGCCGCTCTGTTTCAAGAGCTGCGACTCATCTCACCACCGTTCGCCCTGAGTTTKCCGGAGCAATCCGGCAGCCTCAGGGCGAACTGCATTGGCAAGCCCTTCTTCCCTAAAATGCCTGCAAGCCCGCGGCGCATCGCCTGGGCACCACGGCCCAACGGGAACCCCATGCACTACCGCTACAACGACCTGATCCACTACGCCCAATCCCTGCTCACCGCCGCCGGGCTTGAGCCTGCCAAGGCCACAGCGGTTGCGGAAATCCTGGTCGAAGGCGACCTGATGGGCCACAACACCCACGGCCTGGCCCTGCTGCCGGGCTACCTCGGCGAACTCGAGTCAGGCTCCATGGAAAAACTTGGAGCGCCCACCGTGCTGGCCGACCGTCCAGCCGCGCTGACCTGGGACGGCCGCCGCCTGCCCGGCCCCTGGCTGGTGCTGGAAGCCATGGCGCTGGCCGCCGAACGCGCCGCCATCCAGGGCACTTGCACCGTGGTGATACGCCGCAGCCACCACATCGCCTGCCTGGCCGCCTACCTGAAACGCGCCACCGACAAAGGCCTGCTGATGCTGCTGACCTGCTCAGACCCCAACACCGCCAGCGTCGCGCCCTTCGGCGGGCTGGATGCGGTGTTCACACCCAACCCGGTCTCGGCCGGCATTCCCACGGGCGGCGTACCGGTGCTGATGGACGTCTCCACCTCGGCCACCACCAACGGCCTGACCAACCGGCTGCACAAGGAAGGCAAGCGCCTGCCCGCCGCCTGGGTCATGGACGGCCACGGCGCGGCCAGCGACAACCCTTCCGTGCTGTTTGAAGAACCCAAGGGCACCATCCTGCCGCTAGGCGGCATGGACTCCGGCCACAAGGGCTACGGCCTCACGCTGCTGGTCGAGGCCCTGACCGGCGGGCTGGCCGGCCACGGACGCGCCGACCCCAAGGAAGGCTGGGGCGCGACGGTGTTTCTGCAGATCATGGACCCGCGCGCCTTCGCCGGCCTTGATGCGTTTGAGCGGCAGACCGGCCACGTCGCCGACGCCTGCCGCGCCTCGCGCGCGGCGCGCGAAGGCACGGCCGTGCGCACGCCCGGCGAGAAAGGCATCGCGCTGGCCGCGAAGCAGAAGGAAACCGGCGTGGCGCTCTACCCGTCCATCCTGCCGGCGCTGGCCAACTGGGCCATCAAGCTCGGCGTGACGGAGCCCGCAGCCGCGAACTGAAGCGCGACGCGGCCGGGCTCAGGCCAGCCTGCGCCGCCGTAGCCGGCCCATCACCAGCGGCATGGTCCAGACCAGCAGCGTGACCACCGCCAGCGAGGCCGCGATCGGCCGGCTGACAAAGGCCATGAAGTTGCCGTCGGCCTTGATCATGGAGGTGATGAAGTTCTCCTCCAGCATGCCGCCCAGCACCACGCCCAGGATGGCGGGCGAAATCGGGAAGTCGTTTTCCTCCAGCAGGTAGGCGATCAGGCCGGCCACCAGCATCACGGCCACGTCAAACACCGAGTTGTTGATGGCGAAAGTGCCCACGATGCAGAACAGCAGGATGACGGGCATGAGGATGTTGCGCGGCACCTTGAGGATGTTCCTGGCTGCCTTGATGCACAGGATTCCCAGCGGAATCATGATGATGTTGGCCAGGATGAAGATCAGGAAAATCGCGTAGATGTTTTGCGGGTTGGTCGTGAAGAGCGTCGGCCCGGGGTTCATGTTTTTCATGTAAAGCACGCCGATCACGATGGCCGTGATGGAGTCGCCCGGGATGCCGAACACCAGCGCCGGTATCCACGCGCCGGCCAGCGCGCTGTTGTTGGCCGATCCCGATTCCACAATGCCCTCGACGTGGCCGGTGCCGAATTTTTCCGGCTCCTTTGAAAACTTCTTGCTCATTGCATAGGACATCCACGCCGCGATGTCGGCGCCGGCGCCGGGCAAGGCGCCCACCGCGGTGCCYAGCACGCTGCCGCGCAGTATCTGCACCGGGTATTTTTTTGCGAGGGCCCACTGCCCCTTGAGCACATTGCCCACCTGCTCCACCACCAGTTCGGCCGGGGGGCTGGTGTCGGCCACGTAGCGGATGATCTCCGAAATGGCGAACATGCCGATCATCATGGAAATCATGCCGATGCCGCCCATCATCTCGGCGTTGCCGAAAGTGAAGCGCGGAAAGCCGCCTGGGTTGTTCAGGCCGACGCAAGCCACCATCAGGCCCAGGAACAGGGAGATCACCCCCTTGAGCGGGCGGTCGGAGGTGATGAACACCGCGCAGGTCAGGCCCAGCAGGACCAGCCAGAAGTATTCGAAGGAGCTGAAGCGGATCGCGAAATCGGCGAGGGCCGGCGCTGCGACGATGAGCACCACGGTGCCGAACAGGCCGCCCACCGCGGAAAACACCAGGCCGGCGCCCAGCGCGACTTCAGCCTGGCCCTTGCGTGTCAGCGCGAAGGCTTCATCGGTGTACGCGGCCGACGCCGGCGTTCCCGGTATGCGCAGCAGGCAGCCCGGAATGTCGCCCGAAAAAATCGCCATGGCCGTGGCGGTCACGATGGCGGCCACCGCGGGCACCGGCGCCATGAAAAACGTCACCGGCACCAGCAGCGCGGTGGCCATGGTGGCGGTCAGGCCCGGAACGGCGCCGACAAAAAGGCCGTAAACGGCGGCGACCACCATCACCATCAGGGTGTAGGGTTCGAACACCATGAAGAAAGCCTGGCTCACTGCAGTCCACATAAGGGTCAGCTCCTGAAGCGTTGTTGCTGCGCGCGGGTTCCCGGGCGCGGCCTACCAGCTGTAGTTGACAAGAATGCCCCACGGCAGCGGCACACGCAGCAGCTTGTAAAACATGAAGTGAATGACCAGCGTGGTGACCGCGGCGACCAGCAGCGATTTGCCCAGGGGCACGCGCAACACGCAGAACATGGCCCAGAGGATGAGCGTGGCCGTGGGCAGAAAGCCCAGCTTTTCTACCGCGAAGATGTAAAACAGCACCGAAGCCACCAGCAGCACAAAGCCCGCCACATGCCGCGGGGACCGCGTCCAGTCGCCGGGCAGCACCCAGGGCGCTGCCTTGCGCGCACGCCAGCCGCGCACGATCAGGACCAGGCCGCAGACAAGAATGCTGGTGGCGACCAGTCCGGGAAACAAGGCGGGGCCCACCTGCTGGCCCGGGATCGTCGGGTAGGACTTGACCGTGAAGAGGACCAGCGCTCCGAGGATGGCCAGGACCAGCCCGAAGAAGGCGTCATTGATTTTCATGCGAAGGCTTTCGGGTCGGGCCGGAAACCGGGAAGGGCAAGCCCTCCGGCTTCCGCGCGTTGGAAATGCCGCGCCGCAAGGCGGCTTACTTGGCGATGCCCACGGCCTTCATCGTCGCGCCGAGTTCGGCATCCGACTTGGCCATGAATTTGGCGAAATCGTCGGGTCCCGCGTAGATCACGCCGAAGCCGCGGGTCGCCATGAAATCGGTGTACTCCTTGCTGGCCACGATCTTCCTGAGGGCCCCACTGATCTTGTCGCGCGCCTCTGCTGGTATGCCCTTGGGCGCGACGATGCCGCGCCACGCGGCCATGGTCCAGTCGCTGCCGGTCGCGGCCTTGAGCGTGGGCACGTTCGGGTACAGCGCCGAGGGCTTGTCGTTCATGATCACCAGGCTTTTGACCTTGCCGGCATCGATCAGCGAGCGCGCTTCTGGCAGCGACACCGGCGCGATCTCGACACCGCCGGCGATCATGTCCTGCAGGCCCGGGGCCGCGCCGTTGCTGGGAACCCAGGGCACCGCGGCCGGGTCGATTTTCTGGTCGCGCAGCATGCCCGCGATGGCCAGGTGCCAGATACCGCCCTGCCCGGTCCCGGACGCCTTGAACTTGCCGGGGTTGGCCTTGACGGCGGCCAGCAGGTCGTTGATGGTTTTATACGGCGCATCCGCCCGCACCTGCACGCCGGCCGGGTCGGCATTGACCAGGCCCAGCGGCGTGTAGGACGCACCGGAGAGCTCGGTCAGGCCTTGCCAGTGCATCATGCTGATCTCGACCGTGGCCATGCCGATGGTGTAGCCGTCCGCGGGAGCCGAGGCGATGGCGGCATGGCCCACCACGCCGTTGCCGCCGGTGCGGTTGACCACGGTGACCGGCTGGCCGAGTTCTTTTTCGAGCAGGCTTCCCACGATGCGGGCCGTGGCATCCGTGCCGCCGCCCGCGCCCCAGGGCACGATCAGCGTCACCGGGCGGCTCGGGTAGCCCTGCGCGGCAACCGGAAGCGCGGCGGCAGCCAGTGCCAGGCAGGCCGCTGCGCCGGCGGCGCGTGCAACAAAGGAACGACGGGAAGGGGCGAGCATCGATGTCTCCTTGGATGGCACGGGAGGGACCCGTGTGTTTTTGAAGTCACTCACTGAAGTCATTCACGCGGCAGGCAAGCTGCCTTGCGAAGCCGCTGACTCTAGAACAATTGCCATCCCGGGGCACTAGGGTGAACCATGGTAAACGTATGACGATTGACAAATGCTCACATCCCACCCTGCCCGCACTGGCCGGCTGGGCTATCAAGCACGGTGCGGCGAGCCGCTTGCCGCCCCCTGAAGCGCAGGTTTTTCGCAAGAGAACCGGCCGCTTAGCACCTTGGCATTACAGAAACTTTCCAAAACGCCCATGCAGCCTCGCATGCCGGGGGTTTCTCCCTAGACGCGGAATTTTTCAGCCTCCACATAATTAGTGCGTCGTTCAAACTAATTGCAAAGTGCTGCGTTTGCAGCGGAACGATGACCGGGATTCAGTTGAGTTTTAAAAACCACATGCCTGATCTGGGCAGAACCATCGGAGACACAAATGAAATTAAAAGCATCTCTTACTGCAATGGCACTCAGCCTGGCCGCCGCCGGCGCATTTGCGCAGGTGACGGTGGGCGTCAGCTGGTCCAACTTCCAGGAGGAACGCTGGAAAACCGACGAGACCGCCATCAAGACGCAGCTTGAAAAGCTGGGCGCCAAGTACATCAGCGCGGATGCCGCCGGCTCTCCCGAAAAACAACTGGCGGACATTGACGGGCTGATGGCCAAGGGCGCCAAGGTCCTGATCGTGCTGGCCATGGACAAGGACGCCATCCTGCCCGCCGTGAACAAAGCTACCAAGCAAAAAGTGCCGGTCATCGCCTACGACCGCCTGATCGAGGCGCCCGGCGTGTTCTACATCACCTTCGACAACAAGGAAGTCGGCCGCATGCAGGCGCGTGCCGTGTTCCAGGCCAAGCCCAAGGGCAACTACGTGATGATCAAGGGCTCCCCCACCGACCCGAATGCCAATTTCCTGCGCGAGGGCCAGCAGGAAATCATTGACGCCGCCGTCAAGAAAGGCGACATCAAGATCGTGGGCGAGGAATACACCGAAGGCTGGAAACCCGAAGTCGCGCAGAAAAACATGGAGCAGATCCTGACCAAGAACGGCGGCAAGGTCGATGCCGTGGTCGCCTCCAATGACGGCACCGCCGGCGGTGTCGTGGCGGCGCTGAGTTCCAAGGGCCTCAAGGGTGTGCCGGTGTCGGGCCAGGACGGCGACTTTGCCGCCCTGAACCGCGTGGCCCTGGGCACCCAGACCGTGTCGGTATGGAAAGATGCGCGCGACCTCGGCAAACAGGCGGCCAGCGCGGCCGTCAGCCTGGGCGCCGGCAAAAAAGTCGAAGGCGCGACCTCCTGGAACGGTGGCGAGAAAAAGGTGGCCCTGCAGGCTCAATTCCTCAAGCCCGTGCCTGTCACCCGCGACAACCTTGACGTGGTGGTGAAGGCCGGCTGGATCAAAAAAGAGGAACTCTGCAAGGGAGTCACCGGCAACGTTGCCGCCTGCAAGTAAGCAAGTAACACAGCTTTCAACCACCTGCTCCCCGTCCTGCGCAAGCAGGCAAGGCAACCGGCCCGCGGGTTGCCGGGGAGCACTGCACCCTCAAGACCATGCAACTTCCTGCCCGATTCCTGCACAACGCCGCCGTCGACTGGCGGCTGGTATTCATGGGGTGCGTGCTCGCCGTCCTGGCGGGCGTATTCCAGGCCCTGTCGGGCGGCATTTTCCTGTCGCCTGAAAACCTCTACAACATCGCCCAGCAAACCGCCGTGGTGGGCATCGTGTCCACCGTCATGGTCCTGATCATCGTGGCACGGCATATCGACCTGTCGGTCGGCTCGGTGATCGGTTTTGTCGGCGTCCTCATCGCCTATCTTCAATACACCCTGGGATGGTCCTGGCCGGCGGCGTCACTCGCCGGGCTGGCCGCGGCGCTGGTGGTGTCGGTGTACCAGGGGTGGCTGACGGCCATGCTGGGCGTTCCGTCTTTTGTGGTCACGCTGGGGGGCTTGATGTCCCTGCGCGGCGCGGCCTTTCTGGTGGCCGACGGCAAGACCCAGCCCGTCAGCGACGAAATATTTTTGCAACTCGGCGGCGGCTATGACGGCGGCATCGGGGTGACCGCCACCTGGGTCCTGACCGCATGCGTCAGCCTGGTGCTGGTGCTTCGCATGCTGTTGCGCCGCCGCGCCTCCACACGCCACGAGATGCCCAACCAGCCCGTATGGGTGGACGTATTGCTGGTGGCCGCACCTGTGCTCCTGCTGACCGCATTTGCCGCGGCCATGAACAGCTACCTGGTCCCCAACAAGGACGCGCCCCAGGGTATCCCGATCCCGGTGCTGATCTGGGCAGCCGTGGCGGTGGTGATGTCCTTCATCTCCCAACGGACCCGTTTCGGCCGCTATGTCTACGCCATGGGTGGCAACCCCGATGCCGCGGTGCTGGTCGGCATCCCGGTCAAGCGGGTCACGCTCATGCTGTTTGCCCTGCTTGGCGTGCTCATCACCATCGCGGCCATCGTGTCGGTGGCCCGCCTGAACGCTGGCACCAATTCGCTGGGCACCGGTATGGAACTGTTCGTCATTGCCGCCGCCGTGATCGGCGGTACCGCGCTGGCCGGCGGCAGCGGCACCATCATCGGCTCGGTGCTTGGCGCGCTCATCATGCAGTCGCTCGATAGCGGCATGCTGCTGCTGGATGTCTCCATCGGAAAACGCATGATCATCATCGGGCAGGTGCTGATTGTCGCGGTAGTCTTCGACGTGCTCTATCGCAAGTGGGTGCAGGAAAGCTGACATGCAAACCATGCAAACCACCCAAGCCACCACTGAACCCCTGGTCGAATTCAAGGACATCCGCAAGGCCTTTGGCGGCGTCCATGCCGTGGACGGCGTGAACCTGAACCTGTACGCCGGCGAGGTTGTCGCCGTGCTGGGCCACAACGGCGCCGGCAAATCAACGCTGATGAAAATGCTGGCCGGCGCTTTCCCGATCGATTCGGGCGAGATCCATGTGATGGGGCAGAAAGTGAATCTGCGGAGCCCGGCCGATGCGCAGCAGCAGGGCATCGAAACCATCTACCAGACGCTGGCCCTCGCCGACAAYCTGGATGCCGTGGCCAACCTGTTCCTGGGCCGCGAAAAAATGACGGCGTGGAACACCCTGGACGACTACTTCATGGAGGCTCAGGCACGCAAGGTGTTCGGCCGCCTGAACAAGAACTTCACCAACATCCATACCCCGGTGCGGCGCCTGTCGGGCGGGCAGCGCCAGGTGGTGGCAATCTCGCGCGCCATCTATTTCAATGCCCGCATCCTGGTCATGGACGAACCCTGCGCCGCCCTGGGCCCGGAGGAGTCCGCCATGGTGGCCAGGCTGGTGCTCCAGCTCAAGGCCGAAGGCGTGGGCATTTTCCTGATCACGCACGACATGCAGGATGTCTTTTCGCTCAGCGACCGCCTCTCGGTGATGAAAAACGGCCGCATGGTCGGCACTTACCGCACGGCCGACCTGAACGAAGACCAGATCCTCGGCATGATCATCGCCGGCAAGCAGCCGGAAGGACGCGCGCAGGCGCCCCACCGCATCGACTGAACCATGCCAACGGCCATGAAAACCACAGGTGACCAGCAGCTCGTCAAGCGCATCAATCGCAGCGTGCTGATGCGCCTGCTGCGCAACCAGCCGGGCCGCTCGCGCGCGCAACTGGCCAACTACAGCGGCTTGACCAAGTCGACCGTCAGCCTGCTGGTGCGCGAACTCATCGACGAAGGCTGGCTCAGTGAAATCAGCATGGCCGCCGCCAATGGCGTCGGGCGGCCCTCCACTCCCCTGCAAATCGACTGCCGGTCGCGCGGCCTGATTGGCGTGGAAGTGGCGGTCGATACCTTGCGGGTAGCCAGCGTGTCGCTGCTGGGGCAGGTGCTGTGGTCAACGCAGGAGCCTTTGCGCAGCACCCGGCCGCAGGACGTCTGCAGCCGGATCGCCCAGCTCACGGTGACGGCCCAGGAGCAGCTGGTGTCGCGCGGCGCGCAACTCTCGGGTATCGGCATCGGCCTGCCCGGCGCGTTTGACGAGGCCACCGGCGTGGTCCGCTTTGCCCCCAACCTTGGCTGGCGCAACGTCGACTTTTTGCCGCAGATCACCCAGGCATTGGTGCATGCGGGCCTGCCCCCGGTACCGGTGCACGTACAAAACGAAGCCGACACCGCCGCGCTGAGCGAATACGAGTTTTCCGAAAACGACGGCAAGGACTCGCTGATTTTTGTGAGCTGTGATGTCGGCGTGGGCGCGGGCATCGTGCTCAACGACCGCTTGTTCACCGGCATGCGGGGCATGGCCGGCGAGATCGGCCACAGCGTTCTGGAACTCGACGGTCCCCCTTGCTCCTGCGGACGGCGCGGGTGCGCGGAGACCTTCATCGGTTCAGGCGCCCTGGGCCAGCTGGCGAATGTCGAACGGTCAGGGCACTACCTGGGCGTGCTGCTGCAAAACCTGTGGACCACCTTCGATCCCAGCGTGCTGGTGGTGGGCGGCTCGTCATGCCACCATTTTCCCGACATGGTGAAGGTTGCCCAGGAGACGCTGCAAAACTACGCCACCGCTGCCGGCGTCGCCGCTCCCACGGTGCGCGTCGCGCGTTATGGCTTGCTGGCCTCCGCGGTGGGTGCCGCCGCCATGGTGCTGCACCAGTACCTGCGCCCCATGCATCCGACCGGCCGCCTTGCGGGCAACGGCCAGCCTGCGCGGGACCCAGCGCTGCTCCAGGCGCCGCGCACCTCGGGCGAGCCAGCCTGCGCCCGGTAGGCCTGCGCTGACACGCATCGGCGCTTTTCCCCGATAAGGCGCCACGCGCCCGGCGCGCACAGTGAAAGCACTGCATTTCTGGAGAAGAAAATGTCTTTTGCGCTGTACATGCTCGGGTTCGTGATCTTCCTGGCCGGCGTCATCTGGGGCGCCGTGGAAGCCGGTGTGCCGCATCTCTACATCGGCATAGGCGCGTTGATCTTCCTGGGCATAGGCATCTTCAGCGCCGTGAGCCGCACGCGCAGCAAAGATCCGTCCTAGGAATCTGTCGGCTTTAGTTCCTCCCGGCTCTTCCGGACGATGAGGGTATTCGGGACAAGCTCTGTAGTCCAAACGAGAGCCTGACCCGATGAGCCGATTCGTCCCTGTTGACCGAGACACCTCCTGCCAGTTTTGTCACATGCCATAACTCTCCCGGTCACGATCCCGGAATCGCCGGTCACGTTGGGTCGAAATACGGTGGCAATGAAGTGGCGATTTAAGATCCCTGGGAGGAGCTGGCCGGCCGTGAAACGTCAGACGGTTTCAGTGTGGTCCTGCACTTCGTCCAGGTCTCAGAATCAAGATATTGCTTAAGGGTACGGACATCAGAAACCGGATGTCCGCCTCGTATGGCTTTCTCCGTAACGGAAAGAGTCTTCGGCTTTGGTTCGCTCGACTCCCCCCATTCAAGTGCCGTCAATAGATTTTGTGTGAGTTCGGACAGAATTTCACTTGACTGCTCAACCTCTTCCCAACCAACCGCTAGTTGCTTGAAAACTGCAACGTTATACGCAGCGGGGTTCGCTCTGCAGTAGTCTTCTGATTGGGCTTTCCCAACAATCAAGTAGATGCTGCCCTTAAAAAAACCAATTGAGAGCGGCCGTCCATAGCCTCGCGCGTGAGACTCCAGGTCTGTGCGCCATTCAATGCGCAAAGTGGATTGTGTCAACCGCTCATCGACGATGGAGCGGTACCCGTCAGCACTGATGTGCGGCCACACGTTGTTGCGCCGCAGCTTTCGATCCACTAGAACGCGCTGCCCAGTGTTTAGGACAACCTCTTCCTTGAAGGTCCAATACTCCGGGTTTTCACAACCCTGAAGCACCACAAGCATTACCAAGGACAAGCATAGACTTCGGGCGCAATTTAAAAATACCATGAAGGTGGACATACGGTTAAGAAGGGAGGTAAATCCCTGTGTTTTTCAATAGCTTAGGCCTCATCTTCGCTCATCATGTTACGTCGACAGCACAGCGCCTCCTCAACCAACGCATCCGCTTGAACCCAGGCGGCGGCTATTCCTGCGGCGCYTCCTGCGCCATCAAGGCCCGCTGCAATTGGCCCAGCACAGCGCTCGCCGCGAGCAGCTGGGCCTCATCCATCCCCGAAGCCAAGGCATTGGCCCATACTTTCTGGCCGGCCTGTATGGCCTGCAACGCCTTGCCGCCTTTGGGCGTAAGCCGCAGCAGTTTGGCGCGCGCGTGGGCCGGATTGTCTTCATAGGCGCAGAGCCCGCCCTCCACCAGCAAATCCGCCACGCGCTGCACGCTTTGCCGCGTGAGGTTCATGGCGCGCGCGATCTGCGCCACTGACAGCGGCGCGTCCTCCACCGCAGCCAGCACCTGCCAGCGTGACGAAGTCTGCCCGGCAGGCGCGGCCAGCGCGTCACCTGCCGCAATCAACAGGCCGTTGAGCTGCATCACCTGCACCACCAGCCAGCTCAGGGTGTTGGCGGCCGGCGTGCGCTCTACCGCTTCGTTGGCAACTCTTAATTTGACAGCATGCTGTCGTTTAACTATACTTCCAGACATGACAACATTCTGTCATATCCAGCCCACCCATACACCCGCCCGCCTGAAAGGAACTCCCGCCATGCTGAAAACCTACACCGGAAGCTGCCACTGCGGCGCCGTCCGTTTTGAAGCCGACATCGACCTCGGCAAGGGCACCGGCCGCTGCAACTGCTCCATCTGCACCAAGACCCGCAACTGGGGCACCATCATCAAGCCGGACGCCTTCCGCCTGCTGGCCGGCGAGAGCGAACTGAGCGACTACCAGTTCGGCACCAAAAGCGGCCATCATTTGTTTTGCAAGCACTGCGGCGTGCGGCCTTTCGGCCGGGGATATATCGAGCAGATTGGCGGCGACTATGTCTCCATCAACATCGCCGCCCTGGACAACGCCGAGCCGGCCGAGCTCATCGACGCACCCGTCAACTACTCGGATGGGCGCAACAACGCCTGGTGGAACACCCCTGCGGAGACGCGGCACTTGTAAGAGCGGCTCTTAGGCCATTTAAAACCGGGCGCTACTTCGCGCCCAGTCCCATGGCCCGCGAAATCACCTCTTTCATGATTTCGTTGGTGCCGCCGTAAATGCGCTGCACGCGCGCGTCGGCATAAGCGCGCGTGATCGGGTACTCCCACATGTAGCCGTAGCCGCCGAAARGCTGCACGCATTCGTCCATCACCTTGCACTGCAGGTCGCTGCACCAGTACTTGGCCATGCTGGCGGTCGCGGTGTCCAGCTTGTCCTGCGCCACGAGCTCCACGCATTTATCGACAAACACGCGCGCCACCTGAACCTCGGTCTGCAGTTCGGCCAGCGTGTAGCGTGTGTTCTGGTAGCTGGCCACCGGCTGGCCGAAGACCTTGCGCTCTTTCACATAGGCCAGCGTCCAGTCGATTGCCGCCTGCGCCGAAGCCACCGCCGTGATGGCGATCTGCAGGCGCTCCCAGGGCAGCTGCTCCATCAGGCAGATAAAACCGCGGTTCTCATGCGCCTCGCCGCCCAGCAGGTTTTCCGCCGGTACCTTCACGTCGGTGAAGAACAGCTCCGAGGTGTCCTGTGCCTTCAGGCCCAGCTTTTTGAGCCGCTTGCCGGTTTCAAAGCCCGGCATGCCGCGCTCCACCAGCATCAGGCTGGTGCCCTTGGCGCCGGCCGCCGGGTTGGTCTTGGCCACCACGATGACCAGGTCGGCATGCCAGCCGTTGGTGATGAAGGTCTTGCTGCCGTTGAGCAGATAGCTGCCGTCGGGCTGCTTCAAGGCCGTGGTTTTCACGCCCTGCAGGTCCGAGCCGGCCGCGGGCTCGCTCATGGCAATGGCGCCCACCATCTCGCCGCTGGCCAGCTTCGGCAGGTACTTCTGTTTCTGCGCCTCGGTGCCGTAATGCAGGATGTAGGGCGCGACGATCTCGCTGTGCAAGCTGTAGCCAATGCCCGAGAAACCGCCGCGGCCCAGTTCCTCCATCTGGATCACCGAATACAGCTTGTCCGCGCCCGAACCGCCGTATTCCTCGGGCATGGTCATGCACAAAAAGCCGTTCTCGCCGGCCTTGTTCCAGACCTTGCGGTCCACGTAGCCCTGCTCCTCCCATTGCTCGTGGAAGGGCGCGATTTCCTTGTCCATGAAGCGCCGGAAGGCGTCGCGAAAGGCTTCGTGGTCGGTGCTGAAGAGGGTGCGTTCGATCATGGTGTCACCTGGGTAAGGCTGAGGGATAAGGCTGGGGAAGTATTTATACAAAGCGTCCGCTTTGTGAAATGAATATACTTCAACAGCCTCCCCTCCCGCATCCCCATCATCCCTGCCTTCCCGAGGAAAGCCATGAGCACCGAAGCCTTTATCTACGACGCCATCCGCACACCGCGCGGCAAGGGCAAAAAAGACGGCAGCCTGCACGAGGTCAAGCCCGTCAACCTGCTGGCCGGCGTGCTGGCCGAGCTGCAGCAGCGCAACGGCTTTGACACCGCCGCCGTCGACGACGTGGTGATGGGCGTGGTCTCGCCGGTCGGCGAACAGGGCGCGGTCATCGCCAAGGTGGCCGCGCTCAAGGCCGGCTGGGACTTCCGCGCCTCCGGCGTGCAGATCAACCGCTTTTGCGCCTCGGGCCTGGAGGCCGTGAACATGGCCGCGCAGAAAGTGCGCTCCGGCTGGGAAGAGCTGGTGGTGGCCGGCGGCGTGGAGAGCATGAGCCGCGTGCCGATCGGCGCCGACGGCGGCGCCTGGGCGCAGGACCCGGAAACCAACAGCGCCACGCTGTTCGTGCCCCAGGGCATAGGCGCCGACCTGATCGCCACGCTCGAAGGCTTCAGCCGCGCCGACGTTGATGCCTTCGCCCTCGAAAGCCAGCAGCGCGCCACCAAAGCCCGCGCCGCCGGCTATTTCGCGAATTCGGTCGTGCCGGTGAAAGACTTCCTGGGCCAGACCATCCTCGGCGAAGACGAATTCATCAAACCGCAGACCACACTCGAAGGCCTGGCCTCGCTCAAGCCCGCCTTCGACCAGCTGGGCGCCATGGGTTTTGACGCCGTGGCCTTGCAGCGCTACCCGCAGGTAGCACGCATCCACCATGTGCACCATGCCGGCAATTCCTCCGGCATCGTCGACGGCGCGGCCGCCGTGCTGGTCGGCTCGAAAGCCGGCGGCGAGAGCATGGGGCTGAAGCCGCGCGCCCGCATCAAGACGATTGCCAGCATCGGCTCCGACCCGGCTTTGATGCTGACCGGTCCGGTCGACGTCACCGAAAAGCTCTTGAAGCGCTCCGGCATGCAAATCACCGACATCGATCTCTTCGAACTCAACGAAGCCTTCGCCGCCGTCGTGCTGCGCTATATGCAGGCCTTCGACATCCCGCATGACAAGATCAACGTCAACGGCGGCGCCATCGCCATGGGCCATCC
>NZ_JBFUBY010000014.1:0-28309 GCF_056405515.1 Polaromonas sp. P1_G2 | reverse complement strand
GCTGCGCGTGGAGCGCGGCGAAGACGGCGTCCACCTGTCCGCCCTGGTCCGCTTCGACCTCCCGCTGGTGGTGGAAGACGCCCTGCTTAAGGGCATTCCGATGTTTTTTGTGGTCGAAGCCGACATCTACCGCGACCGCTGGTACTGGACCGATCCGCGCGTGGCCAGCACCGCCCGCACCATACGCCTGGCCTACCAGCCGCTGACCCGGCGCTGGCGCGTCAACATCGCGTCAGGACTGATCACCAGCTCCTCCGGCCTGCGGGCCACCCTGAACCAGAATTACGAAACCCTGTCCGAGGCCTTGTCGGCTATCCAGCGCGTGGCCCGCTGGAAGATCGCGGAAGCCGGCGACGTGGACCCGGATGCCTCCTACAAGCTGGATTTCAGTTTCCGGCTCGACCTGTCCCAATTGCCCCGGCCGTTCCAGATCGGTGTAGCCGGCCAGCGGGACTGGAATATTTCCGCGCAGATCAAGGAGCGGCTCAGGCTGGAGCCCGCAGCGCCCCAGGCCCCCGCAGCCCCAGGCACCGAGGCCACCAAGTGAACCTGCAGGTCAGCGGCGGGTCCCTCAAAAGCAGCAAAGCCTTTCGCTGGACGGTCGGCGTCGGCATAGGCGCCATCGTGGCGCTGGGCCTGGTGCTGATGTTTCTGCTGACGCAGGCCACCGGTAACCGCGAACTCTACGAACGCAACTACGCGCTGCTGCTGATGCTCAATATCGCGGTCGCCGGCCTGCTGCTGCTGGTGATCGGCTGGATCGTCGCGCGGCTGCTGTTGCGGTTGCGCCGCGGCCGCTTCGGCAGCCGCCTGCTGGTCAAGCTAGCGGCCATCTTCGCGCTGGTCGGCCTGATGCCGGGCCTGATGATTTACGTGGTGTCCTACCAGTTCGTTTCGCGTTCCATTGAAAGCTGGTTCGACGTGGAAGTGGAGGGCGCCCTGGCGGCAGGCCTGAACCTGGGCCGCGCCACGCTGGACACGCTGGCGGCGGACCTCGGCAACAAGACGCGGCAGGCCGCCACGCAGATCGCCGAAACGCCCGATGCCATGGCGGGGCTGGCACTGGAGCGCCTGCGCGACCAGCTGCAGGCCAGCGACGTGGTGCTCTGGAGCCCCTCGGGCCAGGTGATCGCCAGCGCCGGGGAATCGCGCTTCCTGCTCAAACCCGAGCGCCCCTCGGTACAGCAGCTGCGCAGCGCGCGCACGCAGCGTGTCGTCACGCAGATCGAAGGGCTGGACGAGGTGGTGTCCGCCGGCAACGGCGAACTGGCGGCGGGCGCGGCTGGTCCGGCGGTCAACGCCGGCAGCGCGCCGCGCATCAAAGCCATCGCCGTGGTCAACAACCCCAATGTGGCCGTGCTGGGCGATGCCCGCTTTTTGCAGGTGAGCCAGCTGCTGCCCGAAGGCCTGGTGGCCAACGCTGTTGCCGTGCAGGAGGCCAACCGCGAATACCAGGAACGCGCGCTGGCGCGCGGCGGCCTGCGCAAGATGTACATAGGCACACTCACGCTCAGCCTGTTCCTCGCCGTGTTCGGCGCGGTGCTGCTGGCGGTGCTGCTGGGCAACCAGCTGGCCAAGCCGCTGCTGGTGCTGGCCGAAGGCGTGCGTCAGGTGGCGCAGGGCGACCTCACGCCCAAGGCAGCGCTGCAAGGCAAGGACGAACTCGGCGGGCTTACGCGCTCTTTTGCCGACATGACACAGCAACTGGCCGATGCCCGTTCCGCGGTGCAGCGAAGCATGAGCCAGGTCGACGCGGCACGCGCCAACCTGCAGACCATCCTGGACAACCTGACGGCCGGCGTCATCGTGCTCGACGTGCGCGGCAGCATCCAGTCCAGCAACCCGGGCGCCACGCGCATCCTGCGCGCGCCGCTGGCGGCTTACCACGGCAAGTCGCTTGGCGAGGTGCCGGGCCTGGGCGTGTTCGCCAAAGACGTGCTGGCCCAGTTCGCCGACTACCTCAGCGACGGGGCGCCGCATGCGCAGGAGCACTGGCAGCAGTCGTTTGAACTCAACGCGGCCATGCCCGGCGCGCCCGACAATGCCATCACGCTGATCGCGCGTGGCGCCAGGATGCCCGGCACTGAGGAATTCCTGCTGGTGTTCGACGATATTTCCGAAATGGTCTCGGCCCAGCGCGCTCAGGCCTGGGGCGAGGTGGCGCGCAGGCTGGCGCACGAAATCAAGAACCCGCTCACGCCGATACAGCTGTCGGCCGAACGCCTTGAAATGAAACTCACCGGCAAGGTGGGCGAGGCCGAACAGCAGCTGCTCACCAAATCCGTCAAGACCATCGTCGACCAGGTCGACGCGATGAAGCGGCTGGTCAATGAGTTCCGCGACTACGCCCGGCTGCCGGCCGCCGAACTCAAGCCCGTGGACCTCAATGCCCTGGTCAACGACGTGATGCAGCTCTACCTGCACGACAGCCACAGCGACGGCCATGGCGGCCGGCGCAGCGATGCCGCCGCCGCCGTGCCCGTCGTCACCGAACTCGACCCCAAGGCCCCGCTGATCCAGGGCGATGCCCAGCAGCTGCGCCAGGTCATCCACAACCTGCTGCAGAATGCGCAGGATGCCCAGGAGGGCAAAGAGGGCGCGCGCGTCACGCTCAAGACCGAATACTCCGAGACCTCCAGGCGCGTGCGCCTGAGCGTGCGCGACAGGGGCACCGGCTTTCCCGAGCACATCCTCAAACGCGCCTTCGAGCCCTACGTCACCACCAAGGTCAAGGGCACCGGGCTGGGGCTGGCGGTGGTCAAAAAAATCGCCGACGAACACGGCGCGCGCATCGATATTTCCAACCGGGTTTTGGACGGCGCGGTGCAAGGGGCGCAAGTGTCGTTATCATTTGCAGTTGTGGCATAACAACACATTCAGTAACACTTCGATTTCGAGATCCGCACGGCATCGCAACAACAGGCAGGCAGCAATTCAATCATGGCAAATATTCTGGTGGTCGACGACGAGCTGGGCATACGCGACCTTCTCTCAGAAATTCTCAATGACGAAGGGCATCAGGTCGAGCTCGCCGAAAACGCGGCGCAGGCGCGTGCCGCCCGCGGGCGTTCCAGGCCCGACCTGGTGTTGCTGGACATCTGGATGCCCGACACCGACGGCGTGACCCTGCTCAAGGAGTGGTCCTCCAGCGGCCTGCTGAGCATGCCGGTCATCATGATGAGCGGCCACGCCACCATAGACACCGCCGTCGAGGCCACCAAGATAGGCGCGATGGCCTTTCTGGAAAAACCCATCACGCTGCAAAAGCTGCTCAAGGCCGTCGAGCAAGGCCTCAGCAAGACARCCCCGCGCAAGCCGGCCGCCCCGAACAGCAATTCGGCACTGCCCCTGGCCGACCTCACGGTCGAGGCCGTGATGACCGGCGGCAGCTTGCCGGCGCCCGTCGACATGGGACCCCAGGCCACGCAGAGCTTCCTGCTGGAGAAACCGCTGCGCGATGCGCGCGACGAATTCGAGAAAGCGTATTTCGAATTCCACCTGGCCAAGGAAGGCGGCTCCATGACCCGTGTCGCGGAAAAAACCGGCCTGGARCGCACCCACCTGTACCGCAAACTGAAGCAGCTGGGCGTCGACCTCACGCGCGGCAAACGCGGCATCTGAGGCCTCTCCCAACCGGCCGGCCGGGCACCCCTTTTGGCTGATATATAATCTGAGGCTCAGGCCCGGTAGCTCAGTCGGTAGAGCAGAGGATTGAAAATCCTTGTGTCGGTGGTTYGATTCCGCCCCAGGCCACCATATTCCATGCGCCCCAGCGCCCTTTTCGGGTCCTGGGGCGTTTCTACAATTCGGGCAGGATTTCTACAATTCCGGTGGAATGCTTGGGATTTCGGCTCTGGCGTATCTAGCCAAGGAATTCTCGCCTCCAGTGAATGTTGTAGTCCGAGCTAAGGCCGGGAAGGCCTTCAAATACGGGCCGCGCACAGCCGGATTAGGCATCGCTTCAATGTTCGCATGCGCCCGAACTGCCGGCGCTGGAAACCCGGCAACTTGCAGGCCTTTAGCCAGCTGCCCCACAAAGACGTGCTCCTTCTTACATATCGAGGCGAATAGCGCCTTGACCTTCCTACAGTGGCAAGGTTTAGAGTCGTGGTTTGGTGTCGTGGCATCCCGCCGGAACTTAAAAGAATCCATAGAATCAAGAAACCATGTCGCGTTTTTGTACGTTCCTGCTCTGGCTCATGATGCTGGCTTTGCCCATGCAGGGTTTTGCCTCGGCATCGATGCAGTATTGCGGCAAGAGCGTCGACCATATGGCTTTGCAGACGCCAGCCGATCCTGAAGACCATCATCACCATGCTGATGCTTCCAAGGATGCTCTCGATCACGCGATGCATGCAGAGGCAACGCAAGCAACCGGCTCCGAGCAGGCCCCGGATGCGCAAAACCAGCTACCCGACGCGGCCCACAAATGCGGCGTATGTGCCTCTTGCTGCAACCTGGTCGGCATGACCACCGCTACCCGGACAGTGGCAATCCATTCCATTCCCGGCACTGTATATATCGAGCCTTCGGCCCTGGTTCACAGCGTACCCTCGGCCCTGCCCGAGAAACCACCTCGCGCCTGACGCACCCGGCTGGCTGCGGACCTTCGGGCTCCGCGGTGCGGGTGCTTTTCATCGTTCGCCATCAAAGCTGATCTCCCTTGCGAGAGAGGCCTTTGCTGTCGCCGTTCCATGAAACCGCGAGGAATCCCATGTTTAACTCCCTGCTGGCCTACGGGCTGGTTCTGATATCCGCTTTGCCGGGCCTGTCGGCCGCGCAAAGCCCTGCGCCGCTGGCCAGTCCGGCACCCGCACCCCAGGCAAACCCACCGCCGGCTTTCCGGTCGGCCATGGACGGCTACAAGCCCTACACCGAAGAGTCCACGGTGAACTGGAAGGAAGCCAACGACACCACCGCCCGTATCGGCGGCTGGCGTGCCTACGCCAAGGAAGCCAGGCAAGCGCAGACGCCTGAAGCGCCGCCACCGGGTGGCGCACGCAACGCGCCAGCCAAACCCCTGGAGCGCCATGAACACCATTTTTAAACTCGGCGCGATGACCACGGCGACGCTGGTGCTGGCCGGTTGCGCTTCCGTCAATTTCGAAGAAGCTCTTGGCGATGCCAATGGCAGCACCAACACCTTCACCCAAGGCAAGCTCGAACTCAGCCGTACCGGCCAGCAGCGCCAGGCACGCGGCAAACTCGCGGATGAACTGCTGGCTAAACCGCTGGGCATGGATGACGCTGTCCAGTTGGCGCTGGCCAACAGCCCTGCGGTGCAAACCTTGTTGGCCCAAAGCTGGGCCGATATGGCCACGGCAAGCCAGAACGGCCGGATCACCAATCCGTTGTTCACCTTTGAACGCACCCGCATGGGCTCAGAACTCGAACTTGGCCGCCTGCTGTCGTTTGGCTTGCTGGACTTGCTGACCTTGCCGCAACGCGTGTCCATCGCGCGCGGGCAGGTGGCGCAGGCCAAAGTGCAGCTTGGCGCCAGTGTGGTCGAGCAGGTGACGCAGGTCCGCCAAGCCTGGGTCAGGGCCGTAGGTGCCCAGCAGAGTTTGCAGTATGCGGGCCAGGTCAATACCACCGCGCAGGCCGGGGCCGAGCTTGCCCGGCGCATGCAGCAGGTGGGTAACTTCAACAAACTGCAGCGGGCGCGCCAGCAGAGTTTTTACGCCGATTCCGCGGCGCAGCTGGCATCCGCCCAGCACGCCGCGACAGCCGCGCGGGAGGAACTGATCCGGCAATTGGGCCTGACGGATGCCCAGGCCGACGTGTTGAAGTTGCCTGAACGGTTGCCCGATCTGCCCAAAGAACCTCGCCAGCCCGCCGCGGTGAATGCCAATGCGACGGAGCAACGTATCGACGTTCAGATGGCGCGCCACCAGCTCGATGTGGCCGGACGCTCACAAGGCCTGAATCTGATCACCAGCCTGGTCGACGTGGAGCTTGGAATCCGTCGCGACACCGTCATCGACGAAGCCGCCGGCACCAGGACGCCGCGAAGGGGTTACGAGCTGGGTATTCGCCTGCCGATCTTTGATTGGGGGTCGGCACGCCGCGACGCCATGAACGCCCAGTCCCTGGCGGCGGCCAACCGCTACGAAAGTACCGTGCGGGGCGCCTCGTCACAGCTGCGCGAAAGCTACTCGGCCTACCGGACTGCCTACGACGTCGCCAAGCACTATCGCGACGAAGTTGTTCCGCTGCGCAAGTCGATGGCGGAAGAAAACGTCCTTCGCTACAACGGAATGCTGATCGGCGTCTTCGAACTGCTGGCCGACACCCGGGAGCAGATTTCCAGCGTCACAGCCGCCATCAATGCCTACCAGCAGTATTGGCTGGCGGACGCGGCGCTTGCCGCTTCCATCATCGGAAAACCGACCGCCATGGGCGCGATGCCTGTATCAGGTGCCGCCGGTGGTGGCGTCGAAGGTGGCCATTGAGGGCCAAAACAAAATCTACGGAACTCCAATGACCAACAGAAGAAATTTCCTGGCAGGCGCCGGCGCGCTGACCACGGCGGTAGCCGCCGCTGCCGTCAGCAGGGTCGCCATGGCGGCGCTCCCCGAGCCGGTGAGCCAGACCAGGCCTGACACCATGGCACCCCTGGTGCCCAATAGCGGGCGTCCCTACAACCCGGTGGTCACCCTCAATGGGTGGACGCTTCCCTGGCGCATGAACAACGGCGTGAAGGAGTTCCACCTGGTGGCCGAACCCGTGGTGCGCGAGATGGCCCCGGGCTTCAAGGCGCATTTGTGGGGATACAACGGCCAGTCGCCCGGGCCCACCATCGAAGTGGTCGAAGGCGACCGGGTACGCATCTTTGTGACCAATAAACTTCCGGAACACACCAGTGTGCATTGGCACGGCCAACGGCTGCCCAACGGCATGGATGGCGTGTCGGGTTTGACCCAGCCGGCCATCCCCGTGGGCAAGACTTTTGTCTACGAATTCGTGGCCATGCGCCCCGGCACCTTCATGTACCACCCGCATGCCGACGAGATGACGCAGATGGCCATGGGGATGATGGGCTTCTGGATCACCCATCCCAAGGCCAGGCATCCCCTGATCGATGAGGTGAACCGGGACTTCGTGTTCCTGCTCAATGCCTATGACATTGATCCAGGTGCTTACACGCCCAAGATCATGACCATGCTGGACTTCAACCTGTGGAGTTGGAACAGCCGGGTCTTCCCCGGGATCGATCCGCTCGTGGTGCGCAAGAACGACAAGGTGCGCATCCGGATCGGCAACCTGACGATGACCAACCACCCGATCCACCTGCACGGGCACGAGTTCCTCGTCACCGGCACTGACGGAGGCCCGACCCCGAAATCGACCCGCTGGTACGAGGTCACCACCGACGTCGCCGTCGGCCAGAT
Source organism: Polaromonas sp. P1_G2 (assembly GCF_056405515.1). Classification (NCBI taxonomy): domain Bacteria; kingdom Pseudomonadati; phylum Pseudomonadota; class Betaproteobacteria; order Burkholderiales; family Comamonadaceae; genus Polaromonas; species Polaromonas sp. P1_G2. The sequence continues at coordinate 20,918 of NZ_JBFUBY010000014.1, read as the reverse complement.
GCGGCAGATCGAATTCCTCGCCGACGAGGAGGGCGACTGGGCGTTTCATTGCCACAAGAGCCACCACACGATGAACGCGATGGGCCACGACGTGCCGACCATGATCGGCGTGGACCATCGCAAAGTGGCGCGCGAGAYCACTCATGTGATTCCGGATTACATGGTGATGGGCGAGCGCGGCATGGCTGATATGGCCGAGATGGAAATGCCTTTGCCGGACAACACCGCACCCATGATGACCGGAACCGGCCCGTTCGGCTCGGTCGAAATGGGGGGCATGTTCTCGATGGTCAAGGTGCGCAAGGACCAGAAGGCCGGCGACTACAAGGATCCCGGCTGGTACAAGCATCCCGCCGGCGAGGTGGCCTATGAATGGACCGGGTCGTTGCCCAACCCCGCGCGCTTCGCCGCGGAGGGCGGTAAATCCATGCCGGTCCAGAACATGCCGGCCAAAGAAGTTGAAGTCCAGGTGCGCAAGCCCATGGGCAACATGAAGCATTGATCCCAAACCAAGGAAAACTTATGAAACACACAACCGCCAGCAGCTCCTGTGTCTGAGTGGCGGAGAGTGACTTGATCTTTTTCCACAACCTCTTATCCACACTAACCCAAGGAACACCCATGAAGAGAATCAACACCACAATCCTCGCCACCCTGATCGCCGGCGCAAGTACCTTCGCTTTGGCGCATGGCGACGAAACCCACGCAAAAAAGGAGGGGCCTGTCAAAAAGGAGCAGAAAGCGTGGGGTATCGCCGGCGACGCCAAAACCGTGACCCGCACCGTGACTTTCACCATGACAGACAACATGCGATTCAATCCTGACAAGCTGGAAGTCAAGCAGGGCGAGACGATCAGGTTCGTGATCAAAAACGGCGGGCAGACCCTGCACGAGATGGTGATTGGCACCAAGAAGGACCTTGATGAGCATGCCGCGCTCATGATGAAATTTCCGAACATGGAGCACGATGAGTCTTACATGGCCCACGTCGGCCCCGGCAAGACGGGGGAGATCATCTGGACCTTCAACAAGGCCGGAACTTTTGACTATGCCTGCCTGATCGCCGGTCACTACCAGGCCGGGATGGTGGGCAAGGTCACTGTGGTGGCATCCAGGTAATCCGGGCGCTGATGGAGGCCGCTATGCAAAAACGCTCGTTTCTCAAAGCTCTCCCGGTATTTGTCGCCGGCACGCAGCTCGTTCTCAGTGGCGGCACGTCCGCCAAAACCCGTCCCTTCGTCGAGGTCTGGAAAGACCCCGAATGCGGCTGCTGCAAAGACTGGGTGAAACACCTGGAAGACAGCGGCTTTGACGTGCGGGTCAACGACGGCGGCAATACGGCGGCAAGAGCGAGGCTTGGCATACCCGCGAAGCTGGGCTCATGCCACACCGGACAGGTCGGCGGCTATGCCGTTGAAGGACATGTCCCCGCAAGTGACATACAGCGCCTGTTGGCACTGCGCCCGAAGGCCATCGGTTTGGTGGTGCCCGGGATGCCCGTCGGCTCTCCGGGCATGGACGGCCCCATGTACGGAAAGCGCAAGGACGCTTACGACGTGCTGCTGGTCAAACCCGATGGCAGCACCAGCATATTCAAGTCGTATCCCGCGAAATCTTCAAGCTCTTCTTAAAAGGAATAAACCATGAGATCCCTCAAAACCCTTCTGATCCTCGCCGCGCTGTTTGCCGGCGCGGCACACGCGCAATCGTCCATGAACTCCGGTAGCGGAGCCATGCCGATGGATGAAGCAAACAAAGAAGCGGCGAAACCGTCCGCCGAGATGGCCGACGGCGAAATCCGCAAAGTCGATAAAGAGGCCAGGAAGATCACCATCAAGCATGGCGAGATCAAAAACCTGGAAATGCCGGGTATGACCATGGTGTTCCAGGTCAAGGACGCAGCCATGCTGGACACCGTCAAAACGGGCGACAAGATCCGGTTCAAGGCCGAATCTGCCGGCGGCGCCATCGTTGTCACGGAAATCCAGCCAGCCAGGTAAGGCGACCCGGATCGCCGCGAGTCAATGGCGGTCCGCGGCGGGGTTCGCGGGATCGTCGAGTTTTCAGGACGCGCCGCCGCCTCTTAGGGTACGGAACGCCTGTAAGATGCCCGACGTAGTGCCGTCCCCAGGGCATCTCGGCAAAAGGCTTGGCCGAGGCTGCGTTGCAAAGCGCCCGGCAGGCTATCGACAATGATGCTTAACAACGGCTTCAGGGCTGGATCGATGAATTTCAGCTGCAGCCAATACCAGGAATTTAATTGAAATACCACGTCACCCACATCATGAGCAATGGCAGGGCGTATGGATTAAACGCCTACCTGGAAGTCGTTGAGTCCGTCGTCTGGGGCCTGCGTGAGTTGGGGCACACAGTGGAGTCCGGCGTGGACACCTTCTCTGAGTCGGCAACGAACATCATCTTTGGCGCCCAGATGCTTGAGATGGATGTGGTGAGCAAGCTGCCGCCCTCCACAATTGTTTATAACTTCGAGCAAATTCGAGGCGCGACTTTACTGAAGCCGGCGCTGATGCATGCCGCGGCGAATTTCAAAATATGGGATTACAGTGAAGGAAATGCGGATGTGTGGAAGAAGCTCAATGCGGATTGCCGGATCGTACCGGTGGGTTATGCGGAACCTCTGACGCGAATTCCCAAAGCGCCGATCCAGGACATCGACGTTCTGATGTACGGAGCACCCGGACCCGATCGCATGGATGCGTTCCATCATCTGTGCCATTCCGGGCTCAAGTCAGTCTTTGTGTGCGGCCTGTATGGGAAGGAGAGGGATGAGTTGATTGCGCGATCAAAAGTCATCGTGAATATCAATCTCTATACGGCAAAAAAAATATTCGAAGTCGTTCGCGTTTCTTATCTGTTGGCCAATCGCAAAGCCGTAGTGGCAGACATTGATCCAGAAACGGTTATTGAGGAGGATATTCGCGCCGGAATCTGCGTGGCGTCTCCGTCAATGCTTGTTCAAGAGTGCCACAACATTGTCTTCAATGAAAATCGCCGTAAAGCCATAGAAGAATCTGGATTTGAGGCTTTTCGGAACCGGGACATACGGCCTATTCTTGAGACTGCCTTGGCGGGTTGAGGCCAACCCGGCGGTCGCATATGCGGGTGCGCTCTGTTCCATCAAGAGAGCCTCCAAGGGGAACGGCACTTCGTCTGAGGCTCGGCAGGCGCGCACTTTAAAACCTCCTGCAGCGCAAGCGCTGCAGGAGGTTTTGTGTTTTTAACGGCCTGGGACGGAGCCTCTTGCAACTCCGTCCGGCAATCAAGTGCGCGTAGAGCGCTTATTGAACGACGGGGTAGTCGCGCTCAAGGGTGGAGACCGACACGGCGCTGCCGGCTTCGGCTTTCACTTCGGCACGGCTCCGGGTACTGGCGGGTGCGCTGGCTTCGGGAGCCTGGTAGGTTGGGCCGATGTTCACGGAATAACCTTCGTGCTGGGCTTGCGCGAGTTCGGCGCGAACGTCAGCGCGGGTCTTGGTGCTGACCGAATTCACCTGGTCTTGCGGAAACGGATCGCGGCCTTCGGCGAAGCTGCTGGCGGAGCCGAAGAAGGCGAGTGCGGAGACGGCAAGAACGGAGGCGGAGACGAGATTCGATTTCATGATGAATTTCCTTTAGACAGTTTTTGAAAAAATCCGGTCGGACGGGCTGTGTGCCCGAGGGGCCTTCCTCGCTGAGTCGCTGTTATGAATGTGGCTCACCGATGCATCCAAGCTTGTTCCGCCAAGCCCCTTGGACAAGTGCGCGTTTGCAGAACATTCCATTGCCGAAACTGGAACAATGAAAACGCGGAATCGCGGAACTTTTCTCACATGGAAGTTTTGAAAGCATCGCGTCAAGAACGCGTGCAGCCTTCGCCGCGCAGCTTGAATGGCTTGATGCCGCACCGGATGCGTGAAGCCGGCCGGTGCGTGATCGCGCCCGCCTTGTTGCTTATGTGGGGATGAGCCGCCGGTCTTCCATGCCGCGGCCCAGGGCCGCGCGAAAAATCCGGTAAAAACTCAGTCCTGCCGCGTGTCCATTTTTTTGATCACCCTGCGTGTGTACTCGGTCATGAACTCGAGGAACACGCTGGTGCGCACCGGGATGAATTTGCGACTGGGAAGCGCCGCATACAAAGTGTTGGTGCCGGTGATCCAGGGCGAAAGGATGCGCTGCAGCGCGCCGCTGTTGAGGTGATTGGCCACCAGGTCGATGGACTGGCTCATGATGCCGGCGCCGTCCACGCAGGCGCGTATCAAGGTGTCGGTGTGGTTGACCAGCATGCTGGGTTCGATCTGCACTTCGACGACGCGCTTGCCTTCGTTGGGATTGGTCAGGCGCCAGACGCGGTGCCTGTTGGCCGTTGCCTTGACGCGCAGGCAGTGGTGCTGCGGCAGGTCTTCGGGCCGCGCCGGTGTGCCGTTGCGGCGCAGGTAATCCGGCGAGGCGCAAAGGACGCCGTCGGACGAAGCAATGGGTCGCGCGATGATGTTGGCATCGAAGGTGTCGGCCGCGCCCAGCAGGGTGAGGTCGTAGTCTTCCACCGGAGGCACCAGCGGCGAGTCCACATGGATGTCGAGCACGACCTTGGGGTAGCGCCGGCCGAACTCGGCCACCAGCGGCGCCAGCACATGCACGGCGAACACCGGCGGCGTCATGATGCGTATGGTGCCGGACATTTCCTGCGCATGGGCCTGGGCGGCGGCGTGGGCTTCGTCGATGTCGCTCAGGATGTGCCGCACGCGGGCCAGGTAGGTTTCGCCGGCATCGGTCAGCGCCAGGCGGCGCGTGGTGCGCTGCAACAGGCGCACGCCCAGGTGGTCTTCCAGGTCGCCGACCAGGCGGGTCACGACGGCGGACGACATGTCGAATTTGCGCGCCGCGGCGGCAAAACTGCCGTCGTCCACCACCTGCTGGAATACGCGCATTGATTGGAGTCGGTCCATGGTTAACCCTTATATAACACCTTTATTGTTGCTAATTTAACAGCAATGTATTGTGGGAATTGGTATTTTTTGTTCGATTTAACAGGAATACAGTTCATACATCGATGAGCCGAAGCCACTTACAAGGCGACTCACCGAGGCTGGACAGACGGGGAGATGAGCCCGCCATGCCCGGAACGTCACTTAACTTTTGAGAGGATATTCATCATGAAATCGAACTTTGTTGCCGCCGCTGTTGTTGCTGTTGCCGCCCTGACTTCCGTGGCCGCGTCCGCCCAGCCCCTGAACGCCTTCCTGCTGGACCAGATGCAGGCGCCTTCGAGCAAAACCCGCGCTGAAGTCAAAAGCGAAGTGCTGCAGGCCCAGAAGGCCAACGCGGCATCGGGCTTCAACGGCGCGACCGCCCAGCAAAACCTGGCCGCTCCGCGTGCCGAAAAGACCGGCACGGCTCCCCAGGCTGCAGCCGAGCTCGTGAAGCCCAGCCAGCAATAAGCTGTGCAAGGCCGGCTTTGGCCGGTTCTGGCGCAATCGCCCCGGCAGCCTGAAAGGGTTGCCGGGGCGATTGCATTGGTGCCTGACAAACGCAGGAACACTTTTTCAATTCTTCCGCCGGCGATTTCTGCGGAGCGGTCTGCCTGGGCCGCATCGGCGGTATCTCAGCCGCACTCTAGAATCCCCGTCATCTTGAGAACCTCCAACACACCTTACGCCTTTGCCTTTGTTGCCGCGCAGCTGCTGGCCCTGCCGGGCCTGGCAGTGGCGCTTTACCTGTACACCGTGGGCAAGATGGCAGGCAGTGGTGGCTGGCTGCTGGGCGTGTTCGAGCTGCTGTTCTCAGGCGTGGTGGTCCTGCCCGCGATGCTGCTGTGTGCGGTGCTCTTGCTGATTGCCGGCTTGTTCTCCCGGGTCCGGCCATGGGCTAGCCTTGTGCTGTTGCTGGTCAATACGACCGTGCTGGCTGTTGCCTGGACGATCAGTCCATCCACCGAAGCAGCGGAGCTGCTGGTCTGGGTTCCCACTGTGCTGTCGGCCGCGGCTGCGGCCACGCTGGCGTGGCAGGGGTTTTCGCCGGTGACGAGGCCGGAGCGGAACATGCTCTGGGGTCAGCTCCTGCTGGCTGCCGGGCTGGGGGTTGGATTGGGGCTGGCAGGCGCCGGCAGTGTCCCTGTTGCGCCACCTGCCGAGCCGGATCCTATGGCGGCGGTGCCGCCGGAGCGCGTATTCAACGGGACGTTGGACGGCAAGCCGGTGCACCTCGCGGTGCATGACTGCAAGGTCTACCGCGCGATACCCAAGGAGGCCAGGGAGTCCAAGGAGTCCGGGGAGAACGGCTGGCAGATGGTGCTCGAACCCGATCTCTACCCATTCTTCACGTATTGCGAGCGGCAGTCGCTGCAGGCAGACAACGGTGTCGTCACCGTCACCCTCGGGCGCATCGCCTTCGGTGCGGGAGGCTGCTGCGCCACGGGTGGCACTTACCGTTCCAGGGACGGTGAGCTGTGGAAGAAGCAGTGAAGTGCGCCGGATAAAGGCGAACTCTAGCCCGCCATCGGCGTCCAGTGATTGTCCAGCCGCACGTTCTTGAGCACTGGCGAAGCCGTGCGGCCCGTGCCGTCGCGCATCAGCGCGACTAGCCGCCCGCCGGCCCAGAGTGTGGTGTCAGCTTCGCCCGCCGTAGAAGCTGAGGCGACGGCGCAGGCCTCTTCCAGCGGGAAAAATCCCGTCCAGCGCCCATCGGCTTGCCACACGGCCACGCCGTTGGCGCGCGGACAACCCACGGCAAAGCCGCCTGCCGCCCAGGCGATGTCGCCGCCGTAACCTGCAAGCACCTGCCCGGCGCCTGCCGCACAGGTCTGCAGCTTCTGGCCGTCAAAAAGTGCCAGCACGGGCGCGGTGGTTTTGGCCGCGGTGTCGTCATGCTCGGCCTGCAGGGCGATGCCCAGTACACGCGCACTGCCCGCCGCCGGCGCGCGGCCCCAGGCCATGTGCCGCAGGCTCAGGCGTTTGTCGGCCAGGCGCCACTGGCCCAGCAGGGCCCCGTTTCGCGTGTCCAGCCGCACCAGCGAGGCGTCCATGCGGTCCATGTGAATTTTCAGACGGCCGGTTTCCGGCAATGCGGGAATGCCGCCGTTCGCCACGACCAGGCTGCCGTCGCCATCCAGCAGCAGTTCGTGCGGGTCCATGCCATGGGTCGGCCATTCGCCTATTTTTTCAAGCGTGGCGGCATCGCGCAGGCCCACCAGGCCCTGGCCGGTTTCGAGATTTGTTTCGGTGGTGTAGAGCGTCTTGCCGCCGGGGCCGGCGATCACGTGGCCGTTGAAGGCGCGGTCCGGGTCAGCCCAAGCCCAGGCGATGGCCTTGGCGCTGCCTTCGCCTACGGGTCGCCAGCGCAGCAGCCAGTCCCCCGGCCGGCGTGCCACGGCCAGCAGCGTGCCGCCGCGCTCGGCCCATACGCCGTGGGCGCGCGTCGGTACGTCCAGGGCGGCGCTGACCTTCAGCGTGTCACCGCGATAAGCCAGCACACCGACCTGATAGCCATGGGCCGCCTCCCAGGCCGCCGCCAGTTGCAGCGGCTGGGCGGCGGCCGCTGCCAGGGCCGGCTTGAACCAGGCACCCGCACCGGCCGCGGCCAGTAGTGCCAGCCACTGCCGGCGCTGCAATGTCGTCTGGGCTTGCTGCATGGCGGATTTCTAGTCGCCGTCGGCGTCTGAAAAACCGATGCTGACCTCGAGCGCCGGCGCGATCTCGGCTTCCGCGAGTTTTTTCAGGTCGGCCAGCGAGCGCCCGGCGGCGATGACGCCGGCCCGGTTCGCGGGCGAGAGATTCTGCAGCGCCTTGTCGGCCTTGCCCACGCTTTGCGCCAGCGCGTCGGCTGGTTCGTTGCGGCCCAGGCCGCGCAGATAAGTTTCAATCGGCGCCAGGCCCTCGCCGGGCCGGGGCGCTTCGGAGGCTTGCGAGGCGCCCAGCGTGCGCAACGCCTGCCACTGCGCGGCCCAGCGCGCGGCCGTCTGGCCGCTGGCACCACGTGCATAAGCGGCGGCGTTGCGGCCGCCTTGCGCGCTGCCGGCGAGGCGGGGCTTTTCCATTTCGGCCCAGCGCAGCCGCTCCAGTGCGCCGGTCCATTGGTTGACGAGTTCGCTCATCGCGGGGCCCTGGGTTTCTTCGCCTTGGCCGGGCGGCCGGGCGGCCAGTTCGTCGAAGGCCTTGGCGAGGATGTCGGCTTCGCGCTGGATGTCGGCGGCCACCTGCACCGCATAGCGACAGGCGGGTGTGCTTGGCGCGATGGGCTGGATCCACAGCAGCCACTCCAGCGCCGGCAGCCCCTTGGCCGGCGTGCCTACGCTTTCCATGGCGGTGGCGTCTTGCGGGGCAGCCTGGATCGCGCGCTTGATGAGTTCGGGCCGCGTCGGCGTGAAGTCGATCTGGCGCGCCGAGCGCCGCTGCACCAGCGGGCCTATCTGCACGCCGCTCAGGCGGTCCCAGGTGAGAGCGCTGGCTTTCCAGCGTTCGCGCGCCTGCTCCAGCCTGGCCGCGGCCGCATCGGCGTCCGCATCGCAGACCGCGGCGATCGCCGTGGGAAGGCCTCCGGCCTGTTCGGCAAACGCGGCGGCTTGCGGCGCGTACCAGAAGCGGTAGACGCCACGCATGAAATCGCCGGCCGTGTAAAACGGCACCGCGACGTTGGAAGGGACGGTTTGCGCCTGCGCGGCGCCGCCCAGCAGGACGGCGGCACCGGCGAGGAGCACCAAGGCCGGCTTCAAGGGTGCAAAAAAGGATTTCATGGCACTCACAGCGATTCGAGGAATTTGACCAGCGCGGCGCGCTCCTGCGCATTCATTTGCAAAACCTTGTCCTTGCTGGCCTTGGCCTCGCCGTCATGCCAGAGCACCGCCTCCAGCGCGCCGCGCGCACGGCCGTCGTGCAGCAGGCGGTTGTGGCCGTTAACGTCGGGCACCAGGCCCAGGCCCCACAGCGGCGGCGTGCGCCACTGGCGGCCGTTCGCGAGAAAGTCGGGCCGGCCGTCGGCCAGCCCTTCGCCCATGTCGTGCAGCAACAGGTCGGTATAGGGGTAGATGGTCTGGCCCTGCGCGGCCTTGCTACCCAGGCGCGGAAAGGGAATCTCGCCGGTCACATAACTCGGGCGGTGGCAGGCGGCGCATTGCGCCTGGGCAAACAGCTTCTGGCCCTGCACCACCTGGGCATCCTTGGGGTTGCGCCGCGCGGCCGGCGCCAGCGTGCTTTCGTAGAACACCACGTCGCTAAAAGTCTTCTCGTCGATCTCGGGCGCCTTGCCTTGCGCGCCGCGCGGCGCGGCCAGGCAGTCTTTCTGCGCGTTCGTGCAGGTTTCCTTGGGAAAGAGCGGAGAGGTGATGCCCATGTCACCGAGAAAAGCGCCGCCGGTCTGGTGGGCCAGCGTGGCGACGTTGGCCTTCCAGCCGAAGCGTCCCACGCGCATTTGCTGCGTGGGCGCATCCCATACCTGGTTGACCACGCCGCGCACCGGCCCGCCCAGGGCCGCGTGGTCGCGCGCATTGCGCAGGATCTCAGCCTCGGGAATCGCCTCGAGCAAACCCACGCCGGCCATTTGCGGCGCGATGCGCGGGCTCAGCATCACGTCTTTGGCCATGGGGCCGTAGTTGAGCTTGCTGAAACCGTAGCGGGGCTTTTGCAACTGGTAGGGCGTGCCGTCGGCGAACTTGCCGCGCAAGGTGTCGTAGCGCAACGAGATCTGCCCCTCGGGCGTCACGCCCTGGACCGCGAAGTTGGAAAACTGGTCGCCATACACCGGGTCGGGCAGGGGGCCGCCGTGCGCGTCCTTGCCCGGAATCGACAGGCGAAGCAAGAGGCCCACGGGCTGGTCGGACAGGCCGCGCGTGAAATCCGGCGGCGCACCGCGGCCGTCCTGCACATGGCAGCCGCCGCAGGAGCGGGCGATGAAATGCGGGCCCAGGCCGTCGCGCGCGGTGGTCGACGATGGCGCCTGCACCCAGTTGCGCTTGAAAAACGAATTGCCGATGACGAAGCGCGTGCGCTCCTCATCGGGCAGGTTGGCCAGCGGAAATGAGAAGGCGTTCTGGCCGGTGGCGAACACGGTGGTGTCGCCGCCGGTTTTTTCGTCATCGGGCGCGGCGCCGTCCTGGCCGGCGGGCCCTGCGGATGCCCAGAAGGCCAGGCCCGCGAGGCCCGTCACGGCCAGCCACAGCAGCCCCGCGCGCAGGGAGCGCGGGAGCGGTCGGGGCAAAGCGGTGCGCAACACTTAAGGTTTGACCAGGGTCAGCTTGGTGATGCCGGCCGCATTGGCCGCTTCGACCAGGTCCTTGCTTTGCAGCACCAGGCTGTCTATGGTTTTCTGCACGCGCAGGCGGCCGGGCGCGTCCTTGGCGCCGACGATCTCACGGTCAAACGGCGCCCGTATGCCTTCGGCGGCGGCGACCGACGCGGCGATCTGTTGGGTGGTGCGTTCGGCCAGCGCCGGGTTTTTCGCGGCCACCAGTTCGCGCAGCGAAACACCGCTGAGCGTGCTGCCGTCGGCGCGTTTGTACTGGCCCAGCCAGGCGTTCTGTATGCCCTTGGCGTTGTTCACCACGTCGCGGTGCGTGTTGTCGGAAAAGCAGGAGTGCTCGTCTTCCTGGTCCTGGCTGGCCAGCGCGACTTCCAGGCGCTCACCCGCGAGTTCGCCGCGCGAGAGCGAGCCGAGGCCGACAAACATCTTGCGCACCGACTCCATGCCGCCGCGCTCGAACTTCGCGCGGTAGGACGTGGCCGTGGGCGCCCAGGCCTTGGTCAGGCTGCGCAGGTCGTCGACCAGCAGCTCGGTCGCCACCTGCAGGTACTGGCGGCGGCGGTCGGCGTTGGGCTTCTTGCCGTCCACAAAATCTTCAAACGAACGGTTGCCCGGGCCGGTGGTGCTCAGGTCCTGGCCCCACAGCAAAAATTCGATGGCGTGCCAGCCGGTGGCGATGTTCTCTTCGCCGTTGCGCTCGTTCAGGCTGGCCAGCTGCTTCTTGCCGATGACGGCCTTGCGATTGTTGATGATGCCGGCGTTGGGCGCGTCTTTCACGTAGTCGACATAGGACTCGTCCATGGGCCAGGCGTTGATGCGGCCTTCGGGGCCGTTTTTGTCGTCGATGGGGCCGCCGTAAAAACGGAATGCCTCCGTCTGGCCGTAAAACTCGCGTGCGTCCAGCCAGGCCTTGCGCGCGGCTTTGAGGCCTTCGTCCGAGGGCGCGGCGGTGAAGGACTGCACGGCCTTTTGCAGCGTGAGCGCGCCGGCCAGCGTGTCCTCATAGCTGGCCAGCACCAGTTGCGCGTAATGCTTGGCCACGGCGGGCGCCGTCACGGCTTGCGCGGCCGGTGCTGCCGCCACGGTGCCACTTGCGGCCGCTGCGGGCTGGGCCATGGCGGGCGCTGCGAGCAGGGCAAGCAGGGTGGCAAGAAAGACGGGTTTCAGCACGGGTGTCATGGCGGCTCCTGGATTTTGGGATTGGCGAAAAAGGGAATTATACAAATGAGAATAGTTATCAATATCAACGGCATACGAAATACCGGGTCATTTCCGCCAGGTTCGGTGATGCAAAAAATGGGAGATGAGAGCCGCTCTCAAAACCCAGCGAAGCGGTCCTGGCTAGGCGCGCCGCCGCAGACAGCACACCAGTGCGGCAAGGCGGTGCAACAACGCCAGGAGGGTTTTTGAGCAGCTCTCAGCGCCGCCGGCCGGCCTTGCGCGCTTCGTAGCGCTTCATCAGCGGCGTGACCGAAACGCCGTGCGCGACGACCGAGGCCACCACCACGGCCAGCGTGATCGAAAGCAGCTGCTGGGCCAGCGCGCGTTGGATGTCGTGGTTGATGGCGTAGAGCAGGTAATAGAGCGAGCCGATGCCGCGTATGCCGAACCAGCCCATCAGGTTGCGCTGCGCGCCCCTGACCCGTGTGCCCAGCAGGCCGATGTAAACCGCCAGCGGCCGCACCACCAGGAACAGCACTGGGATGAACCACAGCACCTCCGGGCGAAAGCGCACGGTGGCCACCAGCACGCCGACGGCCAGCACGATGGCGACTTCGACAAAACTTTCCAGCTGGCTGTTGAAGCGCGCCACCGCGCGCATCATGTGGGCCGGCGCTTCGGCACCCGAAGCCTCCTGGTCCGCGGGGCTCAGCGTTTCGCCGGGGACGGGTGCCGGCGCCTGCGGGCGCACATGGGGCTCGTCAATGCGGCGCAGTGCCAGCCCGGCCGCGAACACCGCCAGGAATCCGTAGGTGTGGCTGAGCAGCGCGAGGCCGTAGGTGAGCCCTATCAGCCCCAACGCGATAAATTCGTCCGAGCCCAGCGCCTCGCGGTGCCGCATGCGCAGGTAGAGGATGGCGCGGCCCACCAGCGTGCCCAGCAGCCAGCCCAGTGCCAGGCCACCGGCTACCGCCCACAGCACGTCGACGGCCCACCAGCGCCAGCCGCCTTCGCCGAGTTCGTGCAGGCCCAGCAGGCCCAGGCCGAGCATGACAAAAGGAAAGGCCGTGCCGTCGTTGAGCCCGCCTTCACCCGTGAGGCCGAAGCGCAGGCGGTCACGGTCGCCGGGATCGGCCACCTRCACGTCGGAGGCCAGCACCGGGTCGGTGGGCGCCAGGATGGCGCCCAGCAGTACGGCCGCGCCCAGCGGGAGGTTCAGCAGGTACACGCCCAGCGCGGCGACGGCCGCCACCGTGAGCACCATGGACACCGTCGCCAGCTGCACCGGAATGCGCCAGCGGCCGTCGTGCCGGCGGAATTCGAGTTTCATGCCGCAGGTGAACAGCGAGACCAGCACCGCCACTTCCGTCAGGCGCTCCAGCAGCACGGCGTTCTTCAGCGCGTCGAGCTTGAGCAGCCCCAGCCCCACCGGGCTGACGGCCACGCCCACGCCGAGATAAAGCATGGCGGCGCTCAGCGGCAGGCGCGCGATGAAGGAGCCCCCCAGCGTCATCGCGATCAGCAGCGCGCCGGCCACGATGCAAGCCAGGGTGAAGGTGGTGGGCTCGTTCATGGCCCGAGCTTACGGCCGGTGCGCGCCTGTGTGTATCAGCCGGCACGCCGTCTTGTGCTGGCTATGGGCGGCGGCGCCGCGGCTACCAGTCGACCAAGCTCAGGCCCACGCTCAGGACGTTGCGTTTGCGGTTGTAGTCCACCAGGCTGTCGCCGTAGCCGCTGAAGAGCTGCACGTGGTAGCGCAGGCCGGTGTAGTTGGGCGACGAGGCGGGTGCCATCATCCAGTCAAGGCGCGCAGAACCGCGGGCCTCTTTGCGCAGCGAGTGCCGCAGCGTCACGCCCACTGTATTGGCCTTGTTGATCTGCCAGCTGCCGGTGACCTCGGCGCGGCCTATGTAGTTCTCGATGCCGGGGTTGTCGTCGTTGCCCGAGGACTCCTTGAGCCGGTCCCAGATGCGTCCCTGCAGGATCAGGCCCGAGTCCTGCCCCAGCGTCTTTTCCGCCGCGCCCATCAGGTAGACGCGGTTCCAGCTGCGTGACAGCGGCAGCGACTGGCCGTTGGACTGGTGCACCAGCCCCAGGCCCGAGAGCCGGTAGGTCCAGCCGCCGGCCAGCGGGATCTGGTGCGGGTACATATAGAGGATTTCGGGCTCGTGGTCGGTGGTGCGGAAAGGCCGTGAGATGGCGCCGTTGAACAGCTGCCAGTAGCTTTGCTGCGTGTAGCCGAACCACAGCGAGTCGTGGTCGTCCTCGTCCTCGGGGCCGTTCTTCAGCAGGCCCTTGGCGATCTTGGTGCGCACCGAGAGCTGGATCTTGTTTTCAGTCCGCATATAGGGCTGCGAAGTCAGCGCGGTATGGCCCAGCGACGGCGACGACGGCTGCATGTTCACGCTGTCGGAGGTGACCACCGCCAGCGAGATCGGCCGGTAGCCGCGCAGCGAGAAAGTGTCGCAGTCGGTGCCGCGCTGCAGCTCCCAGAAGCGCGAGAGTTCGGAGTACTTGGTGTTCTTGCAGCCTATGGGTTTGCCGTCCGGCGCCTCGGTGTTCAGCGAAGGCAGCAGCAGCACCGGCGTGGCCGGCTGGCCGGTCGCCGGATTGGCCGGCGCCGTGGTGAGGCTGGGCGCGGGCATGTTGGCCGGCGTCTGCGCGTCCGCCCATTGCTGGAAGCAGGCCAGTTGCGCGGCCGGGTCGGCCTTCATGGCCTGGCAAGCCTGCCAGCCCGTGGCGGGGGCGCGTGCCGAAGCCGAAGAAGAGGTTTGCGCCGGCGCCGGGGACATGGCGAAAAGCCCCAGGAGGCCGCCCCACAGCAGGGGCGCGGCAAATAGGGAGGGTATCGGTCGCATGGTTGGGCAGTCGGTTCGGTGATGTTTTAAAGGAATTTTCAGGCGCCCGCGCTTGGGGCTCAAGGCAGCCGGGTCAGCGTGAAGGGAATATCGGGCGCGTTGTCGGGCGCGCTGCTGCTGGTGTCTTTCCAGCTGCCCTTGAAGGCCTTGCCGCAGGAGCCCTCGACCATCTCGCCGTTCCAGGTGCCGGTGATGCTCACGTTGTCGGAAGACTCGTCGAGCAGCAGCATGCCGCCCTCGAGGTCGCCGGCCAGCGCGGCCTTGGCGGCATGGCCGGCAATGGCCTTGGAGCCGCCGGCCGGCCCCAGGTCGCGGCTCACAACGCCGGCCAGGCTTTCGGCGAATTCGGCGTGCCGCTCCAGCAGCATGGTGGCGCGGGCCGGCAGTCCGGCGGGCGGGTTGGAAAAACGCACGGCCCACAGGCCATAAAGCTGCGCGGCCTTCATGTCCGTCGCCGCGGGGCATCCGCTATCAGCTTTGGTTTGGGCGCTTGCCCCGGTAAACAGAGTGCAGCTTGCTATCAACAAAAGAGCAAATCGGAAGGTATTCGAAGTCATGAACAGATGAACGACGGCTCGAGGCCGTTCGGAACGGGGCTGCAGGAACGCTGCGCAAACCTGGCCGGGGCGGCCGGTCTGCGCAGCGGTGGAATGAAAACCCGGGCGGTGAGGTGCGGGGTTTAAGCAACGCGCAGCCTGGGGCTTGCGCACTATCTCACGAATACATCTTCTATGACGCGCAACTCAGGCAAACCCGCGAGTTGAAACCATTTGTAACTGAGATACTGAATTTGTTTCCATTTTTTACTCCGAAAGGCCCCACCATGAAAATCCGTCAATACATAAGTGTGCTGGTGCTGGCTTTGCTGGCTGGCCAAGCCTCGGCCCAGGGGGCGCCATTGGTGTTCGCCGTGAATGAAGGCGTGACTTATCGCGTCAATCCGGGCGCGACCGTCGAGCGTTTTCGGGACTTGTCCGAGGACCTGGGCAAGCTGCTCAAGCGCCCGGTCAAGATACAGCCCGTAACAGACTACAAAGAACTCGCGGCGGGCATGGCCGAGCAGCGCTACGACATCGCCTATGTGCACCCGGCCCACCATTCCATCCGGGCGATGTCCAAAAACGGCTACCGCCTGATCGCACTGACCAAGGGCTTCACCGACTACAGCGCTTCCTTCATGGTGCGCAGCGA
The DNA here is from genome assembly GCF_056405515.1 of Polaromonas sp. P1_G2. Classification (NCBI taxonomy): domain Bacteria; kingdom Pseudomonadati; phylum Pseudomonadota; class Betaproteobacteria; order Burkholderiales; family Comamonadaceae; genus Polaromonas; species Polaromonas sp. P1_G2. Next base: position 5,478 of record NZ_JBFUBY010000014.1, on the reverse strand, counting down.
CTCCCCGCTCAAGTCCCTCAACGACCTGAAGGGCCTCAAGATAGGCGCGCCCAGTGAAGACTCCATCACCTCGGTGATCATGCGCGCCACCTTGCGAGACGCGCTCGGGACGCAACCGGTGGAAACCGTTTACGTCAAACTGCAGGATGCGGTGCCCTTCATGGTGGAAAACAACATGGTCGCCTCAGGCGTCACCGCGTCACGCGCGGTGGTCAAGGACTGGCAGGCCAAGGGCGGCAAGGTGCTGGCCACCAGCAAGCCCGTACCCATCAAGCATCTGCTCGCCAGCGGCAAGCTGACCGACGCGGAGCGCGCCCAGATCACCGCCTACTTTGTGGGGCTGGATCAATCCGCCGACGGCAAAAAACGGCTGGATGCGCTCGCCGTGCAGGGGTTCATCGAGTATGACCAGGCCAAGCTGATGGACCTCGGCAAATGGCTCGGGCTGTGACGTCCCATTCCTATTTCAACGCGATATGTCGTTGCAGCCCCCTTGCCGTGCTGTAGCACTGTCTGCGGGGTCGCGCCTAATCTCGCATTGAACTAGAAATGGGAGCGGTGGCGCTTTAACGAGTCTCGGAAGCCGCAGCTGCCGCAATCCCTTCAGCGGATTTTTTCGCAAACTCCGCGCGCAAGGCTTTGAGCTTTTCGCGCGGGTCTTCCTTCACCGTGGCCTTGTCCAGCGCCATCTCGGCGATGAAGCGGCTGGGCGCGCCGGGGATCATGTCGCGGCCTTTTTTGCGTTTGCGCAGCCAGTTCACGGCCAGCGTGCGCTGCGCGCGCGTGATGCCCACATACATCAGGCGGCGCTCTTCCTGCAGGCGCAGCGCGATGTTGTCGGTATTGGTGCCGTCGTCGTCTTCCAGCTTGAAGGGCAACAGGCCCTCGTTCACGCCGGCCAGCACCACGTGCGGCCACTCCAGGCCCTTGGCCGCGTGCAGGGTGGACAGCGTCACCACGTTCTGGTCGCCTTCGCGTTCGCTGATGGTGGACAGCAGCGCGATGGTCTGCACCACCTCCAGCATGGTCTTGGTTTCGGCGGCCACCACCGCGCCCGAGGCGTCGTCAATCTGGCCGCCGCAGCGCTGGGCCACCCAGTCGCAGAAATCCATCACATTGGTCCAGCGCGCGGCCGCGAGCTTCTCGCTGTCCTCGCCGTCGTACAGGTGTTTTTCGTAGTCGATTTCCTTGAGCCAGTCATTCAGGAAAGCGCGCGCGTCCTCGGCGCCCACGGTGCGTTTGGCGCGGTACTCGAGGTCGTTGAGGTAGCGGCCGAACTCATGCAGCGAGCCCACCGCCTTGGCCGGCAGCACCGAGCCCAGCGAGTTGCTGAACAGCGCCTCAAACAGGCTCTGCTTGGACTGGCTCGCGAAGTTGCCCAGCGCGCCCAGCGTGGTGTGGCCTATGCCGCGCTTGGGCGTGGTCACCGCGCGCATAAACGCCGGGTCGTCGTTGTTGTTGACCAGCAGCCGCATCCAGCAGCACAGGTCCTTGATCTCGGCGCGGTCGAAAAAGCTTTGCCCGCCCGAAACCTTGTAGGGGATGTTGGCCTTGCGAAAAGCCTTCTCGAAAGGTTTGGCCAGGTGGTTGGCGCGGTACAGCACGCAGAAGTCTTTCCACTCCTTGTACTGCCCGCCCTCGGCCTGCAGGCTGCCTTCGGCGCGCAGGCTCTGGATGCGCGCCACCACGCGCTCGGCCTCGTGTTCCTCGCTGTCGCAGTCGACCACGCGCACCGGCTCGCCTTCGCCGAGCTCGCTGAACAGCGTCTTGGGAAACAGCTTGGGATTGGGGCCGATCACGTTGTTGGCCGCACGCAGGATGGCGCTGGTCGAGCGGTAGTTCTGCTCGAGCTTCACCACCTTGAGGTTGGGGTAGTCCTGCGGCAGTTTCCTGAGGTTGTCCAGCGTGGCGCCGCGCCAGCCATAGATCGACTGGTCGTCGTCGCCCACCGCGGTGAAGCGGCCGCGCGGGCCCACCAGCAGCTTGAGCATTTCATACTGCGTGGCGTTGGTGTCCTGGTATTCGTCGACCAGCACATGGCTGAGCGACTCCTGCCATTTGCCGCGCACGCTGTCGTGCTCGCGCAGCAGCTTGAGCGGCAGGCCCACCAGGTCGTCGAAGTCCACGCTCTGGTAGGCGGTCAGGCGTTCTTCATAGTGCGCCATGACGCGCGCGATGGCGCGTTCCTCGTCGCCGTTGGCCTGCGCCATGGCCTCGGCCGCGTTGAGGCCCATGTTCTTCCAGAGGCTGATGGTCCACTGCCACTGCCGCGCGGTGGCCGCATCGGTGCTGCCGCCGGCGTCCTTGATGATGCTGGTCACGTCGTCGCTGTCGAGAATCGAGAATTGGGGCTTCAGGCCCAGGGCCGCGCCGTCCTGGCGCAGCATGCGCACGCCCAGCGCGTGGAAGGTGCAGATCAGCACGCCCTTGGCGCTTTTGCCGATCAACGCCTTGGCCCGCTCGCGCATCTCGGCGGCGGCCTTGTTGGTGAAGGTGATCGCGGCAACCTGCTCCGGCTTGAGCCCCGACTGGATCAAGCGGCCGATCTTGTGCGTGATCACCCGCGTCTTGCMCGAACCCGCGCCCGCCAGCACCAGGCAGGGACCATGCAGGTAGTTCACGGCTTCTTGTTGGGCGAGGTTCAGGCCGTGAGTCATGAAAAAGAATCGATTCCAAGGAGAGAAAATGCGCGGGACCGGCCATGTCAAGGACTGCCGGTGAAGGGCAAATCATAGCGGTTGCCCTTTTGCGGTCCGCGGTGCGGGGAACACCCGAAATTCCGGATTCAGGGAATAAATGCCCGCAGCGAATCCTCACGGGCCCAGGAAGCTATCAAAGCAATAGCGCTGCCGGACCTGGCTCGGCTTCACGCATACCGGCTCGCCGGGGCGAAGCCGCCCTGCGTCAGGGACAAGGCCTGGGCCGCCTGCTGCAGCAGCAGTCGCACGGTTTTCTGGTCGGGGCCGACGTGGCGGTCTATGCGCCGCACGTAAGGGCAGGTCAGTGCCGCCAGCGCGCTGTGGTCGGGCCCGAAGATCGGGCAGGAAATATCGGCCACGCCGAAAGATTGCAGGCTGTCGCGCTCGAAATAGCCTTGCTTGCGGATCACGCCGAGGGCGGCAGCCAATGCATCGGACTCGATCGGCACCTCGCCTTCGAGCGCCGTGTGCTGGGCCAGCATTTGCTGGGCCTGGCTGGCATCCGCGAAAGCCAGCAACACCCGGCCCGAGGCGGTGTCGACCAGCCCGACATGCACCCCCACGCGGATCGTCATGCTCCAGGTGCCGGGGCCGTTGACCTGTGCGGTGACCAGCACATTGCCCTGGTCATAAACGCCCATGTGGCAGGCCTGCTCCGCCTTCTGCGCGAAAGCTTCCATGATGGGAATGGCCTGGGTCACCAGCCGGTTGAGCGGCGGATGCATGTGGGCCAGCGAGAAGAGCTTCAGGCTCAGCGAGTAGCGGTCGCCCGAGAGCGAGCGCATCACATATTGCCGCGCCACCAGGCGCTCCAGCATGCGGTAGATCTCGCTCGCGTTGCGGTCCATTTCCTTGACGATCTCCGCGCGTGTCAGGCCCTGCGGCTGACGGGCCAGCAACTCCAGGATGTCCAGGCCTTTGTCGAGCGCCGGTGCGCGGTAGCGGTCTTCCGCAAGAGGCGGAGATGCGGTGGCGCCAGCGTCATTCGGGGTCGGGTCGATCGTCGGGGGAAAAGATTTTGGTGTCATGGCGGCGGGTTGGGTGAGGGCAAAGGCATTGCAATTTTGATATGTAACGCAGCGCTCCTGATATGTCACATGGCGCTTGCGAGGACTTTCGCCTTCATTGCGTTGAGTTTATTTACTTTTGCACTTAATGTTCATCAATAAATTAAATCCTGACCTAGGGAAAGTCCGGAGCTTGGAAAGATGAGCAAATTTCTATGATTCACACCGTTTCGATCCATAAGTGAATAGATTGTTCATCAATGAACCATTTGTAACAATAAGTTTCCTGCCTTTGGCGCCCTGCCTCGTAAATGGTCCCGTCAGCTAAAAAAGGTTTTTGTTATGCGCCCAGGACGATTTGAGAAGAAAACGGTATCGGTCTCAGCGCCGGCGTCCGGACTGGTGGCCGCAGCCTGTGCACCGGCTTGCGCCGGGGACGGCGCTCGGGGCACGTCTTTCTTGTGCGCCGGCGGCGTCGTAAGGACCTGAGTGAACACCGCAGTTGCCAGCAACCGCTCATGACACCTCTTGTGGCCATCACCAAGCTGTGCAAGTCCTTCCCGGGAGTGCGCGCGCTGCACAACGCCCGGTTTGAGCTTGCCGCGGGCGAAGTGCACGCCCTGATGGGCGAGAACGGTGCCGGCAAATCCACCTTGATGAAGATACTGGCCGGGGTCTACCAGAAGGACGCCGGCGAGATCAGCATCGACGGCCAGCCAGTCGAGATCACCAGCCCGCGCGCCGCGCAAGCACTGGGCATCGGCATCATCCACCAGGAGCTCAACCTGATGGGCCACCTCAGCGTGGCACAGAACATCTTCATCGGACGCGAGCCGCTCGGCCGGCTGGGCCTGTTCGTCGACACCGAAAAGATGGCCCGTGATACCCAGGCGATCTTCGACCGCCTGAACCTGAGCCTGGAGCCGCATACGCTGGTCTGCGACCTGACGGTGGCGCGCCAGCAGATGGTCGAGATCGCCAAGGCGCTGTCCTTCGACTCGCGCGTGCTGATCCTGGACGAGCCCACCGCCGCGCTGAACAACGCCGAAATCGACGACCTGTTTCGCATCATCGGCCAGCTCAAGCGCCAGGGCGTCGGCATGGTCTACATCTCGCACAAGATGGACGAGCTCAAGCGCATCTCGGACCGCGTGACGGTGATGCGCGACGGCCAGTACATCGGCACCGTGCCGACCGCCACCACCAGCATGGACACCATCATCGGCATGATGGTGGGGCGCGCGCTGCTGGAAGACGAGCGACCGCCGGCAGGCGACCAGGGCGGGGAGACCGTGCTGGAGGTGCGCGGCCTCAATCGCGGCCGCACGATCAAGGATGTCAGCTTCAGCGTGCGCAAGGGCGAGATCCTGGGCTTTGCCGGCCTGATGGGCGCCGGCCGGACCGAAGTGGCACGCGCCGTATTCGGCGCCGACAAAAGGGATTCGGGAGAGATCTGGGTCAGGGGCCGCCGGATCGGGGTGCACAGCCCGGCCGACGCGGTGAAGCACGGCATCGGCTACCTGTCGGAAGACCGCAAGCACTTTGGCCTGGCCACCGGCATGGACGTGCAGACCAACATCGTGCTGGCGACCCTGCGGCGCTTTCTGAGCTTCAGCTTTTTCCTCAAGCCCGCCGCGATGCAGGAAACGGCGGTGAAACTGATCGCGCAGCTGGGCATCAAGACACCCAGCGCGCAGCAGAAAGTGGCGCTGCTGTCGGGCGGCAACCAGCAAAAAATCGTGGTCGCCAAATGGCTGGTGCGCGACTGCGAG